>CAZMPS010000006.1:0-282 GCA_964568305.1 uncultured Burkholderiaceae bacterium | reverse complement strand
TCATATATTGGTCTGGTGGAAGTCGGCGTGGGTTTGATTCCAGCGGGTGGTGGTTTGAAAGAAATTGCAGTGCGCGCCGCCAAGTATGCCAAGGGAAATGACCTGTTCCAATTTTTAAAACCTGGTGTGACACAAGCCGCCAGTGCCAGTGTGTCTAAATCCGCCCTGGAAGCACAGGAAATGGGATATCTGACATCGGATGATGTGATTGTTTTCCATCCTTATGAGTTGTTGAATGTGGCTAAAACTACCGCGCGTGCCATGTTTGAGGCTGCTTATAGA
>CAZMPS010000005.1:0-26574 GCA_964568305.1 uncultured Burkholderiaceae bacterium | reverse complement strand
CGATAGCGGGAACGTCGTCAAATCCGGACGCCAAAGTTTCTGGCCATTGCCCCCCAAAAGTAGATGCCGAGAAATCCGCGAAAAATCCCAAATTTCTCAAGTGCTTTTCTGAAAAGACATTGCGCTATACATGATCGTTTCGCGCATGCTGCGCGCTGTTGACAGTTTTTGTACGCGTCATACATTTGGTCCATGCCCAAACCAAAAATGAAACCGGCCGACAAGCGTTCCGAAGTGCTGGTTGTTCGTGTGACGAAGGCGGAGCGCAAACGGTTGCTCGCTGAGGCCAAATCGTTTGGCCACACGTTTAGCGAGTTGCTGCGCAAGAGATTGCTGGGGTAGAACGTGGCGGGCCTTTGCACGATACCGGAATGCGACCGTAGCGCACACTGTCGTGGTTATTGCGATCGCCACTACCGTCGTTTCAGAAAGTACGGCGATCCTTATTATGTGACCCCTCCCAAGTATTACGGACCACGGCCCGGTCCGTCGCATTTCAACGCAAAGCCGCTTTGGAGCGAGGTGTGCATTGGCCGTGGCCGTAGTGGGATTGAGTCGTTCACCAAAGTGCCATCCACGATGCGATGGCATCATCGGTTTGGCAATAACTTCTGGGCGAGAACATGCATTCTTGTTTTGGAACGCCACGGAATCATTGTTCCAAAGGGTATGCCGGTCCGGTTTATAGACGGCGATAAGACAAATTGCAGCATTGACAATCTGATTGTTGGCAGAAACGTTCGTGTTGTTGTTTGCGACTCCTGCAAAAAGCCTATGGTGCGTTCGCTTTGCAATATTGCCAAGGCAAATAAGCATTATTGCAATAAGGAGTGCGCCGGACGTGGGTGCAGCTTGCGAACCAGCGGTAAGCCGCCCACTCATAGCAAGCTAACCGTTGACGCTGTTATCGACATACGACGTCGCGCGCTGATCGAGCGTCCGATTAAGCCATGGGCGAGCCAGTATTCAGCAAAATACAGTGCGGTGTTCTGCGCGGCTACCGGCAAAACGTTTTCTTATGTTCCACTCCCCAGACCAGGAATGACCTTACATGAATACGAATTGGAAGTCGCGGCTTGGAAAGCTCGAAACGCTGATCAAGGGGAGCGCCAAAAAGGCGTTCGAAATAGCAACGGAACTCCGGGAACTATGGAACGACAAGGCGTTCCTCACCGAAGCCTGCAGCGGCAAGCCGGACGAAGCCGACAAAAAGCTATCGCGGTTCGCGGACGCGACCGGCTATCACCTGAACGAACTGTTGCAGATGCTCGAACAGTTCCCGAATCAGGCGGATTGGAAGGACGGACACCTTCGGCATCTGTACGACGAAACCTGCAAGGCGCTCGCCAAAAAAGGAAAGTCGGCCGATACCGGTCCAAAGCCAGAACGCCGGCGAGTCTCGCTTGCTGAATACGAAGTTGTATTGCGAGAGAAAAAGGAACTCACGAAGCGCGTGCGCGAGCTTGAGGCAGAAGCCAAGCGGCTTCGCGAAGAAAACATGCTGCTGATTAAGAAGCTGCCGCCGGGAAGCAAGGCCGCTTAATGCGAACCATCAAAACTCGGCCGCGTACCAACAACAATCCGCTGATGAAGAAATTCGTCCTGTCCGTCACGGTCGATGGCCGATCATTCGTTCCTGTTGCCATGCAGCAGCGGCGCTATCGGGGTACGAATGAGCTTTACTGCACCATCACCTATCGCCTGGACTTGGAACCGAAGCGAAAGGCAAAGAAATGACGACCGAACTTTGGCCGATTGACAAATCGCTCCGCGAACTTGAATTAGCCGCGAAGTCGAGGCCACTGACGAAGCGGGAGCGGAAGTGTCTGAAGCTTGCCGCCTCGCTAGATAGCAAACGGCGCGACGTTCGGCGGCGGGCTGTTATCTCTGTGCTGTGGATGGAAATCGAGAACAACCTGAATCTGATAATCGAGGCAATGGCATGATGGCTGAGAGCGACATCGATTTCACGTGCCGCGTTTGCGGCTGCCAATGTGCGATAGCACCTGACCCGCCAGAGCGTGCGGTTTGTCCTGATCATTGCGAGGACCACGACTACGTTTATGATCCGCGGCGGCGCAGTAGGTTCTGCTCGATCTGCGATGCCGAGGTTCCTGCTGACTGGTATGACGAAAGCGGTGGATTGTCGCCAAGCGAGGCAGATTAGCCCTTCGCCCGCTTCATCGCACTAAACAGCTTGCTCTTCACCGTTGGCGGGCCGATCTGATTCCCCGGCACATCCATGCCGCGAATCGCCGCCAGCCCAGCCTTCCATTCCTCTTCCGTGATGTTGCCCGCTGATTTGGCCTTCGCAAGATCGCTGTAGATCTCGTGCTGCCGATCGGTCATGTGGGCGATCTGGCCGCCTTTCACCTTTGGCAACGGATCGGGGCTGTCTGAAAACTTGGCGAGTTCGGGGTGTCGCTCTTGGAGTTCGGCGAAGCTGGCGGCTGCTAAGCCCTTGACGCCAACGTGCCGTTCAACGCCATCCGGAATAACGACTCCGTTTTCCTTCATGTGTGAGATGATCATCCGATCCATTTCTCGCATTGTGTTGGTGTATTCAGGATCGTCAGACTCCGATGCACTCCACTCGCCCAGCGCCTTATTCTCCAATGCGCGGTAACGGCCTGAAGTTTTCATTAACGCATTGTGTGCGGACTGGTATTCTTCAGAGTCGAGCCAATCTTCGTGAGCGTAGCGATCGCCGTGGACCCTCTTGTTGTCCTCCGCAACACCCTTCATAAATTCGGAGTTGCGTTCGAACTGCTGGCGAGTCATAGGTTCCTGCCCGCTCGCCTTGCGCCTTGAGATGTGCCGTTCATAGGCATCGGGCGATGCTGCGGTTTCCTTCTGATCCTTCACATTCTTCGCCTTCGGATCGATGTCATCGAAAAAGCTGGTCTGCCCGGGAGCATCGCCGCGGCCGGCGAACAAATCCATCTGCTTGGCCCTATTCTGCAACTTGATGTCGAGCGTTTTTCCCTTCTTCGGTTTGCTGCTGAGTTGGAACCCTTCGCCCTCGGTGAATTGGCCGGACTCATCGCGCGGATGATCGGATTCCTTCCATTCCGCATAACGCTCGCGCGGGCCGCGGTAGGTGAAGTTCTCAGCCGTGATATGGGAATAATCATCGTCAGGCGTGTAGGCGTTGCCCGCGGCCGTCATTGCTGCCTGAAGCCGTTCATCAACGGCATCGTGGAACTCGCGCGACGTCTTGCTGAGCGCTGCCTGCTTGCCTTCGATGACGAGATCCCAAAGGTCCTGCTCGTCATTGCCGGACGTGAACAGGTCCGGGTGCAGCGACTTCAATTCCTGCGCGACGCTGTCAATTCCGGATACATGGCTGTAGTCACCGCCGCGGCCTTGCTTGCCGCCTCGTTCCTGAATTCGCTTCAGCGTCCCGGCGTCGATGCCGAGGGCCGTACGGGCGGATTCCTTGACGTTCTCGCGCTGTCGTTGTCGATCGAGTTCATCGGCCCAGACCTCATCCATGAAACCGGCGTAGGTGTCTTCGTCCATTCCCCAGGCTGAGGCCTGATGCGCGATGATCTTCTTCAGGCTGCGCGTATTTCCCGGCGCGCTCTTTTCGCGTTCGAGTGCGGCGGCTTTGTGCTCGCCTTTGATGTCGTCGAAGAACCCGGCGACGTCGGCGAATTTATCCTCGCCGCTCTTCGCTCGAGCAGCTCGTTCCGCTTCGAAGTGTTTCCCGATCTCGGAAACATGCTTTCCCTGCAGGGCCTTCGGACCGCCCTTCAGGATCCGGCCTTCACCATCGATCTGAACCGGGAAGCCACCGCGGTGCTCGGCATCATCTTGCTTGCGGCCGCCGATCGTGACCCAGCGGGCTTCGTACTTAGAGACCTGGGCGCCAACCGGCTTCGTCGTATCGCCCTCTTTCAGCCAGGTCTTGAACTGCTCGACCGTCATCGCGGTTACCGGACCAATCATCCAGTCGGTTGGATAGTTGGCGGCGTAGAGTTCGAGGGCCTCGGCGCGCGACGTCGTACCGAGAATACACTTGTGCTCGTCGAAGCGGCCCGAAGCGGTTTGTTGATCGATCACGAAAACGAGCTCGCTGTCCGGGTTCGGACCGACGAAGACGTCTACATGATCACCGTCACGGCCGGTTGTACGGTTGATGTACCCATAATGAGCCGACAATTCCGGCCACTCCGGTTTCCGTCGCGTTCCTTTGGCGTTCTCAATCGAGATCGTCAGACCGTGCAGGCTGGTTTTGCCCTTCCGGTAGTTGCCGGCCTTCGCCTGGGCTTCTGTTGGTGTCGCCGTATGCCGTGCGGCTTCCTCGAGATTGAGCGTGTAGGTATGCCGGTCCGCCATGATCTTGCCGAGAGAAACACCGTTGATGAACTTCTCGACGTCGGCCATCCGCTTGATTGCTTCCTGCTGCGAATCCGGTAATGGCGGCCGTTGGCCTTGCGGCTGATTGAAGCCGATACCGCCGAAGTTGCCGCCGGCTCCCTGTTGACCAGAGACCGCGGGATTGAGCAAAACCTTGTCTGTCGATTTCGGCACCGACGCACCGATCACGCTCAAGACGTCCTCTTCTTTGATCCGCGCTCCCATTCCCCAGGCGGATTCATAGCCCTTCATCTTCTTTTCGGCGTCGGGCGAATCGGTATCGATGATCAGGCGCAACTTGATGCCGCGCGACGTCGGGAAGTTCCAAAGCTGCAGCCATCGGAGCTTGTCTTCCGTCAGCGTTTCTTGATCGTTCAGCGCGTCCCAGCGAATGATGTCGGCGAAGGTTGCCAAGTGGGCATCGGCGACACCAGAGCCAAGGCCAGTTGCATCCGCTTCGCTCGTCAGGGTTTGGCCGAGGATGTATCGCTTGATTTTGTGGCCAAAGTATTCCCTTACAATGGTCATCGCTTGTTCGACGCCGCCGAGGCCGGGCTCGATGTGCTGAACGCCGAATTGATCAGCGTTTTCCCCGGAAAACTTCGGTACAATCAACACGGTTCGGCCGCCGCTGGTGACTTTCTTTGCGGCATCTTCCGTTCGCCGGCGTGCGGCATCGTTGTTCGCCGGGTAGGTCCAGATCTCGATACCAAATGCGGAGCGTTCGAGGTAGCAGAGGATGTCGGCGAGACATTCGACCATCCCGTACCAGGTCCAATAGATGCGATCGCGGATCCCGATGCCGTGGATGGCACCGGCCCGCAACGGATCTTCGAAGGGACCATCTTCAATGATGTGCTTATTGACGACGATCAGCCGCCGCTGCTTGTCGGTCAGCCAATAGACCAGCCCATGATTTGTTGACTCGATTTGCCGCAGATCATTGCCGCGGTAATCCCGTTTGTCGGTATCGATCCAGGTGTGTGCACCGCCGATGCGAATTCCGACTTGATCCGCTTTGGTTCGATGGCTGCCGTCGTCGTATCGAAAGACGAGTTTATCGCCGTGCCGGGGCTCCCATCGTGTAACGACGGTCCTTTGCTTCCCGTTGACCCAATCGACTCCATATTGCGGGCAGACCGCGTAACGGCCGTACCAACGTGCGAGGCCCATCGCCCAGCGGAATTTCGCGAAGTGCGGCGTGCACTGAATGATTTTGGTCATCTCATCGGCGAGCGCTTTCTCATCCGATGAATTCTCGTTTTCCGGTGCGATGTGCCAGTTGAGAAGAGCGGTCGATCGCAAACGGGCTTCGAGGCATTCCGTGATACCGCAGTCCGTCAGCATCTTGTCCGCGTTCTCGCGGCTGTCGCGGAGCGCTTCGTCGGCCCAGCTATAAGCGCGGCCAGCACCGCCGGTCATGCCGGAGACGGTTGCGATGTGCGGGACAAGAGGTTGACCGAAGTTCGGCGGAGCGCCGGGCCATGCTTCCGCCGGATCACGAGCTTCCGCTTGGATGAACGACGCGGGAATGCCGCGGTTGTCGGTTGTCATGGCGACTCATAACTTGGCCCGCTATGAGTTGTCGATTTGGTCAGTTTAACGCCCGGGAATTCCCATCAGGCGGTCCATCAGTTCGCGCGCGGCTTGCACTCCGGCATAGTTTGACGATTCGCCTTCAAACAGCCGAGCGGGAACGCCAAGCCGCTGTGAAAGGTCCGACAAAAAACGCTGCTGCTCCATCCAAGCGGGAAGACACTCGGCGACCGGACCCGGTCCGTATTCAATGGTCAATGCAATCGGCTCCGCGGCAGCTTCGGCGCATGCTGGGCACTCTGGCAGAACCGTCATTTCGAAGTTTGCGTCGCACGGATTCATTGGGTGGCACCTTCCGCCATGATTGTATCAACCGCCTCAGCATACCCAACCCAGAAAGGCTGAAACGTCCCCCGTTGGAACCGCTTGGCTTGCTGAAACTCCAGCGCCGCACGACCGTGCCGGGCGACAATGATGTCGAACCAGCCGAAGCTATGATCGTGCAGCCGCATTTTCAGCTTCGGCCGGCCCATGTCGTCGTATTCGCCGTTCGATTCGAGGTGCTGCAGCTCGTGGTCAAGCAGCGCGTCGCGCTCGGCTCCGCTGAGTTCCTGATAGGCGTCGTGATCGATGATGATTTCCGCATCCCCGCAACCTTTCGCCCGATCCTTGGCGGACGTGATCTTCACCTTGGCCGTGCAGACATAGCCGTTCAAAGTGACCGGCGGGCCCTTCGGTGCGCCATCTTCGTCGAGATCGGGATGCGCGAAGAGGCAGTCGATCCGCACTTTGTAGGCGACGAGCATACCGTGATGCGCGGCCATCAGGCGGGTGAGTCGATCGAGAACGTCGGAATCGGCGGGGGTGTAGGTGATCATTTCCGCCGCATCCAATACATCTCTTCGTGATAGTCAAATCGATCCCAGCCGTCTCGGCCAGCGGCGATATTAACAACCCACCCTTCGCCTTCGGGAGGTGTCATCTGGTCATGCCACGATTTTCGCGGTCCAGTAGTCGTTTCGTATTCGAAGTCTGGATGGGCGCGACGCGCGTGCAACTCTTCTTCGGTGTATTGCGTTTGATCGGGAAGCGACTTCGCACAATCAACAATCTCGCAGTCGATCGCTGCCGCAAACTTTTGCAGCATTGCGACGGCGTCTGCGCGCGGCATTGCAGTTATGTCAAACGGCTCGGGACAGAGGACAACTGGCGTTTTCCTGTTGAGCCCTTCGCCCAGTTCGCGCGCCCATTGCTGAACGTGGAACTGCTGCTGAAATGGCAACTGCGGATCGTATTTCACGACGAGAATATCGCCGTCGCCAATCGTGACCTCTCGCGCGGATTGAACCTCATCGGGTAATTGAACGGTTGTCGACATTTGCTGGCCCTCCAAATACTGTTGATAACCACGCTCGGCACGCGCGAGCATGTGAACTGTCTCGATAAAAAAGTGAGTGCTCATCCCTTTCGCTTTCGCGGCGGAGGTGGCGGCGGAATCGGCACTGGTTCGCCTGGTTTCCGCGGTGGCGGTCGGTCTGGTGCTTTGGCTCCCATTTCTAGCCCTTTCAAAATAGTCGTGGTATGCGCGTTCTGCGTCCGCAACTAAGCGTGCGGTGCGATTTAGTCCATTAATGTTCACTACGGCCTCCCCCGATCCGGCGCCCCGTTATCCCCGCGGTCCGGTCGCGCCCGATTCGGCAAAAAGTTCTGCTCCGGCAAACTGCTGCGGTGAAATCCACGGCGGCCGGCCCCAACATGCGTAACCGCGCGACTCTTGAAACCGGCTCGCGTCGCCTTGCGGGGAACATAGACACCGCCGTCCTGCATCAGCGTTCCGGCGACAACGCGGTATTGGTACTGATGGCCGTCAACGCTGCCACGGACGCGCAGATAATCCCAAACGGCACCACCGGCGGATTCAGTTGCCGCTGCTTGAAAACTTCGATAGACGCGGGTCGGGATGTCGTAATAGGCGTAGGTCGGTCCGGGCGAATCGGACTTGCCGCGCTGGCCGGGCACCCACCGCTTGAACGTGACATACAGAATGCCGACGCGCGGCGTTTCATGCTCCCACATGAATGAATAAACGTTGCTGCTTCCCGGCGTCCGATGCTCGCGGCTGACGAGCTCCTCAATATCGGGCTGATAATAGAACGCACCGCGGCCGAGCAGTTGGATGTCGTCGTAATTCTCGCCAGCGGGCGCAACGGGCGGGGCCGGCGGTTCTGGGGGCGGAGGTACGCGCGCGGGCTGTGGTTGTGGTTGCGGCTCCGGTCGCGTTTCCGGCTCGTTGACGCGACGAATCTTTGCCTCGGCCTCGCGGGTCTCGCGGTCGTACCGCTGCCGATTCAGCGCTTCGAGGACCTGCTGAGCGGCCTTGGCCTCGGACTCTCGCCGCAACTGCTGGCCCGGGCCGGCGATGATCGCGGTGATCAACTGGCCGATGGGGCCCAGCGTGCGCAGAATCGAGTTGACGGCCACCGCGGGAGAGGGTTGGGGTGAGGGGCGGCTTGGCGTGCGCGTGAGCACTCGCTGCAGTGAGCGGGCGGCGTGACCGAATAGGTTACTGGCCATTATTGCACCAATCCCGGGGAAATTCGAACGACGATCACGTTGCGACACTGCGGGCAAAGAAGGTCGCCATCAGTAGCAGGTTCGCAGGCCTGAACGGTACCGCTCCACGGGCAGTCATTGCAGACGCACGGAACATCAAGGATGTGAAGCCTGCCAACCGCACGAATCACGACGCAATTGCAGCAGTAGCACGTTGCGCGGTCCGCAGTCAGCATGCCGAGTTCGTCCTCACCGCAGTTCGGACAGTTCGGCATCTTCGAAAGCGGCGTCGCGTGCTCGCCAACGTCCGGCAGATTGTCGATGTGAATTACCGTTGACATCAGATCCCCACCGTGAAATTGCTGATGAGCGCCCACTCGCGCACGCGGTAATCACTCAGTTTCTGCGGAGCTTCGCATTGCGGATCAAGCACAGCCTGCGACTCCGGATCCCAAACGACGGAATGTAAATGTTCCTCGCCGTACTTCCCGCTGCACACCGTGAGAATCGCGGGGATCTTCAGGGCGTCGGTTATTTGCAGCGTCAGGTCGTTGCAGTCAAAGACGGCTGGATCAGCGAAATGATGCGAGCTTCCGTATTGCAACCCGCATTTCGCCAGATAGATGATCGCGTCCTGCAGGCCCAGATAGGGATTGCCTCGCAGCGGATGCTTCTCCGGAACGACCAGCTTTCGATTGATCGCGGCAATGACATCTTCGAGCGACGTGTTCGCGACCATCGCCACGCAGCACGCAAAGCACCACGCGGAACCCTTGGGTTGTTGAATAAGTTGCATCACATCCCACCTTTCCGCCGCTGTCGGCTTTTCATCAACGTCACACCGAACTGCTCGCCGCCGGTTGGAGTATCCGGCCGGCTGACCTCGCCAGGATCGCTGTTGACCCCCTTGGCCAGCTTGTTGAATGCCCCGGACGCCCCGTCGACTTGATCGCTGAACGTATAGAACGGGAAGCCGATCAGTTCCGTCGTGAACTCATCGTTCCAGGGCCCGCGGACCAAGTAAACGTTACCGGCCTCGCATTGTGCGGCAAGGGGCTGCGCGCGAATGATTTTGGCTTCGCCGGGCATTTCCTGCTTATCGATGATTTTGCGGCGCTGGCCGCTGACGATATCGCGGTAAACCGGGAAGCCGGCCAGCATCAGAATGAACTGCTCGGAGATTTCTTTGCCCGCGGAACCGCCTTCCTGTTCGGCGTAGATCACGACTTCGTTGTCGTATTTGCGGGCATCGCGCCTTGCGGTCTCGATGATGATCTTGTCCCGTTCCGCTGCGGACCATTGCCCACGGACAACATCCTCCACATAGAACGATCCGGCCTCGCTGCGCGACATCAGCACCCCCGCGGTGTACTTACCACCGCCAGGCGTCGCCGCACGATCCCAATAGCGAACCCGAGCGGCAATCCGCGGGGCAGCATCGACATATCGCCAAGCCGCGGTGAAGATCAGTCCCACCAAATCAACGAAGTCGCCGGCAAGTTCCTGTGCCGCCATCGCCGACGTCATGTTGTCGCGCTGCAGATCGTAGTATTCCGGAGCGAGAAACGGGTTTTCGAGCGTATGGGCGCGGATCATCAGGCGATTCTTCTTCGGTCGGTAAAAGCGGCCCGCGATTTCAATCGCGCCCGTGCGATCCTCTCCTTCGGCCAATTCGCGATAAAACGCGTCGAACGTCCAGTGCCGCCGTCCCTTCGGAGTGAAGGTTAGATAGCACTTTCCCATGCTGCCTTTGTAGCGCAGCGAGGGGAGGCCGTTTTGAAACGCAGCGATTGCCATTACGGACGCCTCGTCATACCAAAGCCAGGGGAGCGACGGACCGCGGAGCAGTTCCGGTTTCTCGGCCGACCGGAACACCATTTCGGCAACTCCGCCGTCCAACGTTGCAAATCGCGCGACCGGGGTCGGACTCTTCACCCCTGAAATCCATTGGCCCGTAAGCTCGCAGATCTCCTTGAAGGTTGGCCATGTCGTATCCTCGGTCACTGTATAAGTCGGACTAACGGCCATGCCGCGCTGTCCGGCACGCGCATCCATCGCGATCTTCAGTGCACCGATGCGCGATTTTCCAGACCCGCGACCGGCGCAGAAGCCTGTGATGAATGCGGTACTTTGACAGAAGTCTTCCTGCTTTTGGTAAACAGGAATCTGATAAGCGACAGCATCCATCCACGCCTTTAGCCTTTGACCAGCTGATAGGTCAGGTGCCCAGCTACCGAGACCCCAGAGGACAAGTTGAGGTTCAGCAGTTCCCCTTTGTCGGTCTCAAAGTGACCGAGACCGTTGGCGGCACCTTCGAGCTTGCCGCCGGCTGCAGCAATCGCCATTGTTCCCGAAAGAACATCGCCGGCTGCTGCGGACTGCCAGAATGCGTTCACCGCACCGGCACCTACCATCACATAGGCGAGCACGCGAATCTTGTAGCCGGAAACGGCATCGACGATCGTATTGTCACCGCTGCTGCTCGCTGCGATCGGAGCGTACTTCACTGGTCCAAGGGCTTCAGTCAACATCTTCGGTTTCCTCCTCGGGGATTGGTTTCATTTCGACGGTTTGGCCCTGCTGTTCGATCCGCTTGGCCTCGTGCGCGGCGACGGCTTCGCGACTATCCAGGACAACGCGAACCAAATTGATCGGGGCCGCGGTGGTTTGTTTCTGCTCGTTTTCCTTATGCTCGTCCGCCTGATTCTGCTTCTCCATCGCAATCAAGTTCTTTAGCGCGATCCGTCGCACTCGCCGGTCCTGGTCTGTCAGATCCTTCCCAACGGATTGCATGCCCAGTTCAAGGAAATTGAGCGGCCTCTCTTCCCTGATTTCCTCGAGTTCCGCAGGTGTTGCCCGCGTTGGCCATCGCTGCTTTTTCCACTCCTTGCTCTTGAGACACTGGCCGAGCAGCTTCGCCTCCTGAATGGCCGTAAGCCCACTCTCGCGGCGCTCGCTGGGTGGCAAACGTTCGGGAGTCGAATCAGGCGTGCCATTGGGCTCTTCATGGGGTTCGCCGCTCATGGGCGTCGTTTCTTACTTGGCGGTTGCGAGCTTCGCCTCGTCGATGATGCGAGTCACCTTCTGATAGGTGAGGCCCTGAAATGCCGGTGACAGAATCTTCACGATGTCGCGCGGCGGCCGGCCGTCGGCGTGGATCGCGAGGACGCGGGCTTTCATGTCGGTGCCGAGTTCGCTGTAATCCTTGGCGCCGAGCAGTCGCAGGGCCTCGGCTTGCTCGGCGATCTCCTCTTCGCTCTTCGTCGGCGACGGCATTCGCTTCATGGCCGCGGCGGCGGCGAGCACACTGCCATCGAGCGGGACGCCGAGCAGGGCCGCTCGTTCGCGCACTTCGTCCTGCGAGATCCGCTTCATCTTGGCGATCTGTGCGACGTTTACACCGCCGTAGATCAGATCATCGAGTGTTTCGGGAGCCTCGCGCGGCTCCTTTGTCTGCGCCTTCGCCGCTCGACCTGGCCGCTGCTTGGTGTTGCGGCTGGCCCATCGATCGGCGACATCGGCAACATGCCGACGCTGGCCGGGGTGAACCCATTTGTCCGGCTTATAGTGCGCCCCGGGCGTCGTGATCTCTTCCTGCACCTTTTGCAGATCCGGTGCACCGCTGGCATCCCGCCAACCGTAGATCTTCGCGATTTGCCCGTGGGTTACCTTCTGCGCAATCAGGGCCCCGATCGGCTCCGGCTTCGGATAGGATCGCTGCTCGCGCGCCGCCAGCATTTGGTTGAACGGTTCCCAGACTTCCGGCCCGCCGCTTGGATCGGTTCGGTCCGGATTCACCTGGCAATTCTCGACGAACTTCGTAAAGGCATCGTCGAAGCTGTCGATCGCCAGCACGAGCGCGTGCGCGGCGTGGGAGTCTTCGATGTCATTGCTGGCGACGAGCTCGAATAGCTCTACAGCCGCTTGCTCGATTTCGACGCTCACGGCCTGTCGGGGAATTCCCCGCCACTGCACCGTTGCGGCCTCGTCGCGCGGCGTGTTCTGCCAATCGCTGACGATTTCCTCGAGTAGATCGACCGCGGATTTGATCTCTGCGAAGCTGATTGGCCCGTTGTTCATTCGATTTGCATCCTTGTTATGAGAAGAAAAACTACAGTCCGAGATTGCCGCCTTGCGATTTCAGGAATTTGATCTTTCCGCGGCAGATCTGCTTGATCGCATCCGCGGGGTCGGTTTCGCTGTCGTCGACAAGATTGAGTTCAAAGTGGTATTCGCCGTCGAAGTCGTCGGTGTCCGCCTGGGCCAAACGCACGCCACCAGTAGCGGGTTCGTCGTCGTTGACATTTCCGAGGTCCGTGATCGATACGGTTGATCCGTTGGCCGTGACGGTTCCGCTTACGAGGTCCAGTAACGGCGTATCGCCAGCTTTACGGGCGAGCTTGAAGCGGACCTTATCACTGGCCGAGAATGCCACCGGTGTTGCGCCATCTGGCCCGTACGCAGACCAAGTGAAGTCCTCGGTGCGGCCGGCGACGGCGATTTGATCTTCAATAATGAGCTTTGCCATTAGTTATGGCCTTTCTGAAACTCGCCAGTCATCCGGGTTGATTCAACAGTCCCCGTGTAACAAAGACTCGCCAGAACCGCGGTCATCCGTAACGAAACAAATGTGCCGGAGCCTGGGAATTTTGGAGTTCCGCTGACAACGACCGTAAACGGAATGCCAACATTTGCGATATTTCCAATCGCAAGCTCTGCGATGTGAATGGTCGTTGGCATAACGCCCGAAAGTGTGAACATTCCAACAGACAGCCTGGTCAGATTAGCGACAGTCGGTGCAACACCACTGATCGCTAGGCTTCCAATGGCGATCTCGCAAGCCATGGCAGTTGTTGGTGTGACTCCCGTCATCTCTACGGAACCGACTGGCAGCGCCGCCTGCTTGAGTACCGTGAGCGGATAGCTGCGGCCTTGCTGGACGGTGGTCACCGTCGGCGTGCCGTCGCTTGTGTTGATGTCGATCGAGATTTGCGCTACGTCTCGGTTGTTGTTCGGCGATAGGTCGAACGTAAATCGGATCCCACCAGTGATCGCGGTAACAGTCGCCGTGTTGTTGATCGCGGTTTGCCACTGGGCCGCCGATGCCGTCACGCTCTGTACGGCAAAAGAGAACACACCAGGGCAGGAGATAAACAGATTGCCGAACGTCGCGCCGCCGAAATTGATTTCTTGGATCTCTTTCCGCGGCCGCGCTCCGAACTCGACTTCGCCGGCAACGGTCGTTTCGATTTTGCGGCTCGAGGGTTCGACGCCGGCGATCGCGATCTGACCGACGGCCAAGGACGTCACTCCATGAAAGGCCGGCACTACGCCGCTGATCGTGACCTGGCCGATTGCCGCTGCGGCGGTCTTTTGGGCAGTAAGAGCAACGCCGCTGACAGTCAGCTGGCCGACTGCTGCAGCAACGGTTTTTCTCGTAGTCGGTGCGAGTCCGGTCAGTGTAACTGTGCCGACAACCAGCGGTGCCGTCTTCTTTGTCGACGTCGCAACGCCCGTCGCTGTGACGGTCCCGACGCTTAGCGCCGCGTTCATGACGATGGTGTACGTCCAGTTGATCGACGGGATCGTGGCCGGCGCTGCCTCCATCGAGCGTAGCTGGATCCGGTTTTCGAAACCGCCGTGCGTCCCGTTGGAGTTGTTGTCTTTCACGTACAGGATCTGCGCGTTGCCGCTCGACCAGCCACCTTGGTCGATGACTTCTTGAGCCGGCGTCGCCAGGTTCGGGGATGTGTACGCGCCTGTTCCGCTGTCCGTGTCGTTCACGCTCGCCGTGGTGAGTGTGCGGCCGTCGTAATCCGTGCCGCTGGTCGGGTAGGTCGGATTGGCTGCTTTTTCAAATCGCAGCGTTAGCTCTGCGGTTCCTGCGCTGGTGAGCTTGTCACCTGTCAAGGTGCAACTGCTGATCGAAGCGCCGCTGGCGATTGTCACGTTCGGCGTGCGAAACCAGCCGTTAGCGGTCCCAAAGTAGCCGCCAAGTTGAATCGCTCCGGCGCTGGTCATATAGCCTGTACCGGTGCCGCTTTGGCCGTCGTCGGTCCCTACTGCCGGGCTGATCGAGAGCGTCGTCACTATCGCCCTCGCTTCCCGCGAACCTCGCGAATGAGCTTGCGGACGGTGGCATGATGCGCGATCGGGTCCAGCGGCTTGACCGCCCCGTGCTGGTCCTCGCGAACGTCGCCGAGGAAGCCACGAACCCCGTTGCGGATCCGCTCGGCGTACGCATCCTCGTGCTGCTCGATCAGCTGAGTTACCCAATGCACGAGCGCGCCACTCTTCTCGACCAGTGCCCAATCGTCCCCGCCGACCGGGCGCATGAACTGCGTGGGACGCTGCACGATGAAGTCCTCGACGACGTGCGGCGGGCCGATCGCGTCGCCGTCCCACATTTCGACCACCGCCTTAAAACGCGCATGGCCAGGCGGCAGCGGCTCTTGCAAGCTCGCTGCGTCGATCCGTTCGAGGCTGACGATGCGATAGGCCATGACGTTACGTTGCCTGCAGATACCCTTCGGCGTTGATTTGGATGACGAAGTCGGAGCCGTCCGGCGTCTTGTTCGACGCGTACTCCAGCCAATGCAAAGGCATGCTGCCGTTCACCGTGGTGTTGAACAGAATCGCCAGCTCGCCTTGAATGCTGCGAGTACCGGCCCCGAGCGCGCTGATCGTTTCGTCATCGGCATCGCACTCCGCACGGTCGTTCGCGTCGTCGATGTTCACGGCCTGGTTGTCCAGGGCCGCTCCCGTTGCCGGATAGCCGGAGCCATTGAACTGGTCGAGTGTGGTGAAGTCTGACACCTGGTCCTTTGCGTCCCGCTCGGTGTCGACCGTCGTGTTGGTCATGCAGGCGATCAGGCGAATGTCGCCGCTCACGAAGTTGACGCCGGCCTGCAGATACTGGCCGAACGCATATTGAAATCCATGCGTCGCGTTGAATACGCCGGATCCTTCCAGCTGGGCCAATTCCATCGACAGCCGAGCGATCTGCCGCTCGATCTTGTGACGCCACTTTGGTTCGCACGTGGGCAGCTCGCCCTGCAGCTTCTCTAGCTCGCGATGCTTCGTCGCGATGAGTGCCTTGCGGCTTTCCCGCCATGCTGCTTCGTGGTCCCGCTTCGTGTCGCGTTCCTTCATGCGAGCGATGCGTTCATCCTCGGTCATTGGTCGAAACTCATGGCCGCCGTTGACCTTGACCGGAATAGTGAAGTTGCCGCGGTCGAGAAACGCGCGGCAGGCTTCGTCGGGAGTCGCGCGGAGCTTCTGCGGGCCCTTGGGTAGCGCATCCGTTGCGCGGAACATATCGACCGGCATGCCACCGGGAAACAGCTTGCCGGCCGCGACGCGAGCTGCGACGCGTTGCAGCACGTAGCGTGACTGCTCATCGGCCAGGCGTTGCGCTTCGATCGTGGTGTCGGGCAGGGCCGGGTTGGCTCCCCCACGAACCAGGCGGCCGAGCATCTTCTCGAAGTGCTGGGCCGGGTTGTTCATGTATTCGGCATCGAATCCATCGATCGCGATGCTGTACCAGCCGGCGCGGTGTTGATGGGATTGACGGCGGGCGATTTCGATCGTGGTCATGTTATTTCCTGGCTTGATGTAAGGTTTTCGGTGATCGCAATTCCCGCCGCCGTTCCTTCGGCAAAAACTCTCGTTCAGTCAGTTCGGGATCGTATTGAGTGCGCGACACGCTCAGCACTGGCGCCGTAACGATTCGATGCACTTCGCCGTCCTGCCAATCGCAGACGTACACACCGCGGGCATGATCGAGCCGCGGTAGTTGTGATTCACTCTTGACCATCCGCCAACCACGAAGTTGATAGCGTCCTTCTTCGTGGCTCCAGTCGAAGAAGAGGACCTGATCAAACACGAGCCTGGCTTGATCGTCGTAGAACGAGTTCAGTTCGATGCGATCGCATGATTCGCGCGCAACCCGATCGCTAGGCAGGACGCTGATCAGGATTAGCAGCAGTGCGTTCACAGCAAAAACCTCAATGCCTGTTCAAGTCGCGAGCATCGAACCACTTCCTTGCCATTGCGGGTAACGACAAACTGGCCGGTCTCTTCGTCCTTAACCCACGTCCAAACTTCCTTGGGCTTTGTCATGGCTCAAAATCCGCCGCGGCAGTTGGGCTACCGCGACGGGGCACAGCCCGACGCCCAACACTTCCTCAAGTGAATGAACGTCGAAACCTCGCTTCGTAATTTGCTTCCCCCGCCACACCGCAGTGCACGCTCGGCGTGCTACTCCGCTCCAAACTCCGCTTCAATGATTCCTTCCACCTTGCCGACTCGTTCTTTCAGCCCAGCAATATCCTTTTGCTGCTCGCGCTGAACCGTTCGAACGTCGTGTAACTCGCCATCCATTTTGTCGGTAAGTGTGTCGATCTTCGTGTTCGTGTTCTTCGTGTTCGTTTGAATGTGACCCACGCGGCTATATAGCGCACTCATCCACCAAGCAGCGCCGCACAGCACCGTCAGTCCGGTTAGCGCCAATCCGATGATTCCTAGGATTGTTTCGGCGGACATTGCACGGCAGGCTTTCTAGGGTTGAAGTAAAAAGCTCCCCGGCAGGCGTGGATCTGCACGGGGAGGGTTCACCGTCAGGCTTGCGCCCGCACGATGGCGTTAGCGACGTCGGCCGATCCGGTTGAATCCGCCGTTCTGGTTGAATGGATTGACGCCACGCGGGGCAACGTGGAATCCACTACTGCGCACAACAACCGATGGTCCGCGTCGTGCAATGACATTGCCGAAATCATCGACAATGATCACGTCGCCATTGAAGCCACGAATAACGCGAGTCCCGCCGTGAGCTTGGGCAGCAGTCGCCAGGCTCAGCATCAGGACCAAGGCCAACAGAAAACGAATCACAGATCACCTACCTTTCAAATCAAAAGTGCCGCCGATTCTCCCTACTGCTGGACACAGCAGGCGGCGGCATAAGTTACTGACCGCCGACTAGCTTCCCGAGTTGCACCCGGATCGAGGCTTTTTCGGCTTCGGACAAAGTTGCTTTAGGTGGCATTCGACCATCGTTGATAGCCGCTTCTGCCGACATAAATTTCTGAAGATCGAACGTGTCGTCGATCACGAACTTCGCAGCCGCGGAGCCATCGACGGCATGACACTTCAGGCAGGTCAATCCGCCGAAGTTGCGCGGAAGAGGGGCAGCCAGGGGAGGATTGTCTTCGATCACCGGCAGGCCGTTGCGAATCGTTACCCGCGTCGTCGTGCTGCGAGAAATTGCCGCGCTGTCGGGCGCCAGCGATCGAAATGCCGCTTCCACCGCGCGACCGCGGGCGTCGACCGCTGCGGCGTCAAGCGTGAGCGTGTCAATCGTGCGGGCGCTTACCGTCGTATCGCCAGCGAATTCAAGTGCGCGGCGGGCGTTGTCGAGGTACAGAGCCGAGTTCGGGGCGTTGTACTCGAGGGCGCGTGAAAGCCCGTAAACCGTCGTGCCGCGTGGGGCGAGATCACCAGGCGGCGCGATGTTGTTAAACACGAAGTTTTGGATCGTGTCGGGCGCTTTCACGATGGCCGGCGCGGCGTGGTGAACGACTGGCGCCGCGAACCGGCAGCCGCGGCCGAAGATTCCGCAGCGTCCGCAAGCACTCGCGAAGTGTGCTGTGAAAAACAATTCGAAGAAGACGATAACGATTGCGATGATCCAAGGCGTTCTCATTGGTTTACCTCATTGCGATGTAAGTAAGCGCGGCGAAATGACTCCGCAAAAATCCGCTCCTGATCCTGCCGACGAATCGGGATTCCCTGCCGCGGGGCAGGCATGAGCGGATCTTCGCGCGTGGCTTTCTGGCCGAAGACGAGCAGATCGGTCTCCTGCTTCACCAGCAGCGTTTCGAGGGCTTTGCTGGCAGCCTGCGGAGAGCGAGCACGCCAGCCAAGTTCAAACAACTGGCGTTCAGCCGTTACTGGCGTTTGCCAGTACGCTTCATACTGCGCAGCCCATTCAGCAGCCGCTTCCGTCGCCGTAAGTCCGCGCGTAGCTTTGAAGGTGGCGTCGGCGTATCGGTTGCGGGCATCTCGCGAGCGGCCTTCGAAGTCGCCACCATAAAGTCCGGCGAGACGGTCAATGTCTGATTGAACAAAACCCGTTCCACCGAAGTCAGCGAATGCGTCGAGCTGGTCAGGTCGACGAAGTAAACGTGCGACATCGTTCGGCGTCTTCCTCACTCCGCCTTCCGGCCCATGGCAGCGCACGCAACTCAGCGGCGGAAACAACTGCGCGGGATGCGGAACCGGCGTGCGATGATCGGTCACCAGTTTGTTCGGCGCTTCGTCGACCAGCTCGCCCTTGCCGTTGGTCAGGATGTAGCACAGCAACCCGTTCGGCATTTCGAAAATCGTTTCGCGGCCGTCTGCTTTCTCGACAACGCTCAGCAGGTTGTAGAGCGGATGCGCGAAGATGTTTTCGTTGTCGCTGTTGCGGTCGTAGGTAATCCGCCATTGGCCGATTGCACCCTGCCCAAACTCCACCGCGCGGGCCTGGCCGGTCACTCCCGAGCGGACGATGCCAACCCGGTCGTCGCCTTCCACCTTGCGGGAGAGCTTCACGTCGTTGCCGAACTTGGCGAAAATTTCGGTTTCCGTCAGCCGCCGTTCTTTGCCTTGATCGAACGTGATAAAGCCGCGGGCGTGGTAATACCGCCCACCTTGAATCGTCGAGGAAATCCGCCGCAGAAAGTAATCAGCACGCATCAGCGGCGCTTTCAAACCGGTCTCGCGCTGCAGGATTCGATAGGCTTCCGCTGTCGCCGGCGCCGGTGTCGAGAACGTCGCGTGATAGGTCCGGCCATCGAAATGTACGAACGGGTCGCACTTCACCGGCGGCAGCCCAAGGGCCTTCAGATCGACGTGCCAGTACGGTTCGCCAATCGATAGATCGTTGACCACACCGACGATGCGGCGAAAGTCTTCCGTCTTCGGCGCGAGCTTGGCCAAGTCCCAGCGAATCAGGCGACCGCCGGCGGTGAGGTCGGGAAGTTGAATCGTCGAAGAATGCGAGAGCGCCGAGTTGACAGCCAGTGAATTAACTTTCGCAACATTGGGATTCTCCTCGGGGCCGATCCAGATGTAGAGGCAGCCCGCGGCGGATTGACCGCGGGACTTGAGAGCCAAGGCGTCTTCGAGCGCCCAGGCCGCAGCATCGTAGGGATCGGCGACTTTGGTCAGCGCAGGAGCAACTGTTCGGTCTTTCCGAATAGTTGGAGCGTCGATTTGTGCGAGGATCACCATTGCGATTAACCAGTTCATGCCGGGCGCTCCGGCCTATTTTTGACTTGCGAAATATTCTTCTTCGCGCTTGCGATCCTTCGGCGTCGTCAGCTCCCACGGAACCAGCGCCCAGCCAAGACCACCACCGGGTTCGACATAAAACAAACCGCGGGCCTGCGCTTCAGTGATCTGCATCGTCGTCAAATCGCCTGACGAAACGATTCGATGCTGGTTGAATGCGGCTCGCTTCAGGAACTCAAGAGCGCCATCTCCGCTGCTCTTTCGCGACTGCTCCTGTTGCAACTGCATTAGCAACCGCCAGCGAGTTTCGTTCATGCTGTTACAGCCGAGCGGGCTGTTGCATGGGCAGCCGTCAGTCATCCAGGCATTTTCAAGCAACAGCGGCTTGCCACAGCCGTCGCAGTCAGGCGATACAGTTGGGAAGCCGCCGATTGTGTCCGCGTCCATCACTTCACCTCGCCGGATTCGTCTTCGAACTCTCGATACGCCACCGCGTTGCCGCTGCTGAGCAGATCGCCGCTGAGTTTGGCGCCATCGGTGGCAATCAAATCACCCATCAGCCGCCCGTACTTGTCGCGCCGCTCATTGAGCTTCAGCGTGAACACGTGGTTGGCCAGCCACGCTTCCGTGAACGCCTTTGCGGTCGGCCCTTCCGGCGTGCTCATCTCGGGGCAGTTGACTTTCTCGACGCGCATCTTCTCGCCAACCAGCCAGAGGGTTCCGTGCAACTGCACGTCGACGTACAGCGTGTCGCCGTCGTGGCAGCCGTGAATTGTGAAACCCTGCGCCACCGGAAGCTCCTTACCCGATTTGCATCCTGAACGGCCGGCCATCCTTCAAAGTGCCTTCGAGCACCTCGGCTGACTGAACGGGAGCCGGCGTCGTGACGATCTCAAACCCGGGCACAACCACCGTCATCGGCCCGTTGAAAACCGGCGTCTGCGGATAACGTGAGCTCGGCAATCGCAGCGGCGTCACAGCGTCGCGCCATTCGCCGAACGTCAGCCCCTTGGTCTGCCGAGCCTTCAGCGCGGCCAACGCGTAGTACGTGAACGCTCCGCAGGGCAAGCCGCCGATCGTGGCGTCATAGCTGACCTCGGTATCCAGGCAGCCGGCGAGATGCACCAGGTTCATGGCCGGTTCTGCGGCCCGAGCGTTTCGGCGGCGCTTGCGGTACTCGCGGGCCTTCCGCGCGATGCGGTCGACGTCATTCGGGCACATGCAGCTCGTCAGCGAAGCGAAGTCGACGTAGCGCGGCGATGGGAGCAGTTCGGGGGAGTCCGCGCCGATACTTCGCGTCGCCGTACCGGAATGGCAGCAGTCCGTGATGATCAGCACGCGGGAACCGGACGCACGCTGAGCAAGCAGGTCGCGGAGCTCATCGTCGAGCAGCAGGTTTTTGTTGAGATCGAACGGGCAAAGAGCTTCATCCCGCCGGTCCTCTTCGTCGCCGGATTGATCCGGGATGTACGTACCATGCCCGGAATACGTGATGATCGCGGTATCATCCGGTTTCAGTTTGGCGAGCACTTCCGTGATCGCGGCGACCATGCCGGCCTTCGTGGCGGATTGTTCCAGCAGTTCCTTCACGGTGGCACAGAACGGGCCGAAGAAGGCCATCCAGCTACGGGCATCGTTGATGCAGCCGCGCAGCGCGTTATTGCTGCCGGTGTAGTTGATCCCGATCGCGAGCATGTGATTGGCCATTGCCGGAACTCCGCTGAAGCCTGCTGACAGGAAGTGATCGCCGCTTACGACTTCGCTGGGTCCGATTCCAGGTCGGTGCTTTGCATGCCCGCGATGTCCGCACGCAGCGTTTCGTTTTCGCGTTCGAGTTCCGCGATCCGGTTCTGCAGCGAGCCGACGTCGCGAACAGCAACCGTCGACGGATCACCGCCAATCTTGCCGAGCAGCTGCTGCAGCAGGACCTGGCCAACCGGCGACGCCAGCAGTTGCTTGAGCACCAAGCGGAAGTTGCCGTTGCCAGCGCTGAAGATTCCGCGAGTGCTGGCGCGGGGATGAGTCGGAAGCGCGACCAAAGCTTTTTCGAACTTGGCTTCCGCTTCGATGACGTCCGATCCACCCTCGATCGGTTCGCCTTCCATCGCCCGCGGGACCGCTCCCGTGGCATCTTGGAATTGCTGGACGACAACGCCGGCGAGATTTTGAGCGGAGTGCCAAGCCTCGACGATCGCTTGCCAGAGTTCGGCGAAAGCAGCGGGGTGCGAAACGGCGTACGTGGTGAGGGCGACGAGGATCTGAAGATATTGGGACACGGCGAAACCCCTATTGGTTTCACGCGGTCCACAAATACATGCGAGAAAGCGTGTGAGCTTTTAGAGCGGCCACAAATACATGTGAGCCGCGGGCAGCTGCTTACCGGGAATCCTACGTTTTCGCAGGCTTCGGTGTCAAGGTTTCGTGGGTGATCTTAATCCCCGGCCCCTTGATGTCGAAACTATCGTAACCATTGCGCGTCACTGGAATTATCGCCACGCGCACGCCGGCGACCATGATATAAGTTTTCCGGTTTCGCTTCACGTACATGTTGCGGGTGACTTCGGGAGCCCCCGCGTCCGATCCTTGAGTAGTCATCTTCGCTCCGTCGTCTCCCTGCTGCAGATCATTCCGCAACT
Source organism: uncultured Burkholderiaceae bacterium (assembly GCA_964568305.1). Classification (GTDB taxonomy): domain Bacteria; phylum Pseudomonadota; class Gammaproteobacteria; order Burkholderiales; family Burkholderiaceae_D; genus JAGKXB01. The sequence goes on along the minus strand of CAZMPS010000005.1, from coordinate 4,216 downwards.
GGCAGGAAATTAGGCCACGTGCTTCCAACTTATGCCGGTCGCAACCTTCCGAATCGTACCATCTCGGACTCCAAACATTTTTGAAAGTTCAGTCGAAGTCATTCCTTCTTCGTTGTAAAGTCGCCGAATCTCTCGCACGATATCAGCGTTCAATTTAGCGTGATGATGATCCTCGCCTTGCTTACCGACCGAACTGCTTTCGCTGGACTGGAAGGAATTGCCGTGCTCTGCCATCTGGTGCATGTTTTCAGTGTGCGTGCCCCAGATCAAATTTGTTAATTTGCAATTCGTGCGGGTCGGGTCGGGATAGTGGCAGGCTTCCATGCCAAGCGGGCAAGGCCCCCGAAATGCCTCAAGCACAAGCCGATGTACTTTTTTGGTGTATCTCTTGCCGTCACGACTGAGGTTTACCGAGTAGTAACCCTGATCGTTGATCTTTCGATAGATCGGTCGCCGCCCGTCCGCATTCAATCCAAATCGCTGCTTGCCATTTTCAGTCCAGACCGTGCCGTCATCGCCAACCCAATAACCTGGAAACTCAGCAATGGGGCGATACTCGACTGGCTTTTCTTCAGACGCGCAAATAGCATTTGCTTCAGACATGGCGGACCTCCTTGGGGTTTGCCGTGTTTAGGGATGCGGGAGCGTCAACTCCCGCGTTCCGCTTATTTTAACGGCACCTGCTTTTCTGTCCACTCGGCCCGCATCAATTGCGTTGGGCAGGTTTCTGAATTCTAGCTACTCACTCCGTTTTGACTTTGCAACTTCTCGATCCCAATCAACTCGGCGGCCAGTTCACCGCGCAGTCGGTCCAATGAACTCGCGATTGACTTCACAGCCGCAACGTGGTCCGTGAGCGATTTGTCGTTCAGTGAATCCATCGCCAGCTTGAATTCACGGGCACTGATGCCGCCGTATCGCTTTGAGATGGCAACGCCAGTTGTGTTCTCAAAGGTCACGACTTCGCGGCGCAATTCGCTCAGCGCGTTTTCGAGTTTCTTTCGCACACGCTCTGAAGACTCCACCTCGGATCGCCGCCCTTCCTCGCGGGCTCGCGCGAGTGCGGCGTTATCAACGGCAGCCACCGGATCGGCAGCAGATCGCAGAATTGCGGCAATGAACTCACGCGGCCATTGCTTCGCGTTCAGTCTGGCTGCTGGAGTGACGACGTCCAGTGTGCCGCGGCCGTTCAAAGACATCAGCCCCCAGCCGCTTGGCAACTCGCCAGCTTTCACGATTTCAGGGCTCGCAATAACAAGCCACCAGAAGTCGCAGTATTGTAGGATCGCTTCCGCCTTGGCCGGATCCTTCAGTTCCTTTTGCCAGTCGGTTCGGCTGGCCTTGAATTCGAACCCCGATACGTCAAGCCCGCGCGATGGCCACAGGCTCATGCAAATCGCATCAGCGTGGCGGCTGCACTGGAAGCCTGTCGAGTTGCCGACTTCAAACAGCAGAGCATACGCATCGGCGGAGTATTTCTTGCGCATCGCGGCGGCAATGTCGCCGGTGCCGTGCCGGACTGTGCGAGGCTTCTTTGTGCTAGGCATTGGCGGGCTCCACAATCTTCCGCATCTTCTCAATCCACCGCTGCGTTGCGGTCCCCAACTTCCCGTCGGTGACATCAACCCGCAGCCAATCCACCTGAACAGGCTCCAGCCGCGACCAGCCGGTTTCCTTGCTGAAGTGCTCGCTGGTAAACCAATCCCGGTCCACCCACCGATATTGCTTGACCTCGGCTTCGGCGTTTCGCTTCACCGCTTCGTCCGAGGTATCTGCAACCACCGGCCGATCAGCAACGGTCGTAAGTGCCATGATCTTCAGCGCGTCGCCGGACTTGATCTTGTACTGCTCGCGAAAGCGTTTGGCTTCCTTGCAGGAATGCTCCAGGCAGCTCAGGAACCCATAAAAGTCGCTGAGCGTGCAGAGGCTGGCGACCTCGGCCCCACGATGTTCGAGCACCATCTTCGTTTCAGATTGGCGCAGCCAAACTATGTCGCGATCGAAGGAGATCATGCGAGTGGCGCCGGCGACCTGCACTTGCTCCCAGAGCGTCATGCGCTCGGTTCGGATCACGGGGCCGCGGCTGTAGATGGGGGAGAAGTTCATTTGGCCTCCGAGGGGGCGAATTGCATCTCAACACGGAAGAAAACCATCTCGGCATATTCGTCGCTGCACCACAGCACGTTCAGCCCAGTTGGCTCGCCCGGCATCGGGACAGCGTCGCCGTTGCGTTTGTAGGTGTGCCCGCGGTAAAGAAGATCATCGAAGCAATTGCGAGAGGGAAGCTGCGCGCCATCTTCGGGGCCACCGATCAGATAGTGCACATAGGTCGCATGCTCGCAGGGTTTCAGTTTGTCGAAGTCGGTCATATCAGTTGCTCCGCGATCGCTCGATCAAGAACCTTTTCCATCTTCGCACCTTCGGCGTGATCGCCCGGTCCTCTGATTTGGATTCCGTTCAGCATTAGGCAGAGCTTGCCGCAGCTGTCGACGAAGAGGAATTTTCGGATAGCTCGCCAGCGAGCGGCATCGCGCCTCAGTTTGATCTGTTCATTCGCCGCGGTTAATGAACCTTCATCGCTGAAGTCGCCTGGCAGCGCGGCGTCAAGTTCGCGCTGAGCGTCGATCCACTTCATCAACCATTCGTGGATTGACTTGCCGCGCCAAACGCCTTCACCCTTGAGGCTGCCATCTTCCTTGAAGTGCTCAAGGATCATCTCGGCGGCGTACGACTGCCGGCCCGATCGCTGCTCTACGATGGCGAAGTAGTTCCGCAGGATCGGCAACTCGCGCTCGTCGTTCGACAAGGGCCGCGTTTGCGCTCCGTCCCCAAGGCCCCTAGCGGGTTCGCGGCTGACGGGGGTGTGTTCGCCCATTGTAGCAATCTCCAAAAACTAGCGTTGAAACTACGCGCTCAAAACACCTTCACGACGCTCAACCAGTCGCAGCACGGCGCCGAGGACATCAGGCCGTTCACTTCGGCCGCCTGGCAGCGTGTTCCACTCGACGTGCTCGGCGTACTCTTCACAATCCGCGGGCCGAATCCGTTTCGTCTCAGATCGGTCGAACGCCACCCAAAGCGGATGATCGGCATAAACCGGAAACGCCCAGGTCGATGCCGGCACACTGCCCTTGGCCAGTTCGCGCGGGTTGAAGTGAATCAGCAAAAAGCAAATCGCTCCGAATCGCGACCGCGTCAACATGTGCCGCAGTTGCCGCCGCTTGAACTTGTCATCGTCGAGCGGAAACGACGCTTGCGAGCAGACCTTGCAGTCCGTGACGAATTGGCGCCCGCCGGCAAACAGCCCTTCGAAGTCCGGCAGTGATTGAACCGGCTGCCATGCTCCGTCGATGAAGTTGCCCTGCACGCCGTAGCGGCTCATCGTGGCCCGGCCGAGGTCTTGCTCTTGCCGCATGCGGTATAGGCAAAGTTCTTCGAACTCTTTGGAGTTGAGTTTCATTTTGCGTCCTTTCCGGTCACATGCTTCGCAACCGCTCGGTAACTGGGCCAATCGCAGTGAATCGATAGGGCGCCATCGCGGAGCCGGTCGACGTTCTGCGAGCCCATTCGGGAATCAAGCTCGCTGCCCTTGCTCACATTGACGCTGCACCAGGTCGGTTTTCGTCGTGAGTAACGGCCATCGAGAATCCGAAACATCATCGCGGCCTGAAAATCCGTGAGGCTGCCGATCGGCGGAACCGGGTCGCTCAGGTACAGGATGTCCGGGTGGATGTACCGGTTCACAAACGCCCGCTCAGAATCGGCCGAATCCATTCGATCCCGCATTTCGCCGAACAGGTCCATGCCGTTTTGCCAAATCACGCGAAAGCCAGCGACGATGGCGGCTCGGGTGAGTGCGACCAGCAGGTGATCTTTGCCGGTTCCCTTTGGGCCGAACAAAACCACGCCTTCGCCTTCAGCGATCCGAATCGGCATCGTGTCGCGGTATTCAGTCAACGCGGCGATTGCATCAACCTGTTTTTGCTCAGTGGCCGTGAAATTGCTCAGCGTCGCGGTTTTGTAACGCTCGCCGCGAACACCGATGAACTCCGTCCACCGCTCGGTAAGCAACTGCTGCTGGCGCCGCCTTTCGCGTTCCGCAATCTCGGCATCGCGAATGGCGATTTCACCAGCCGAAAGTGCCTTGGGTGGCGCCCGCAACAGCTTCGCGACCGTGATCGTGGTTGGCGCCGAAGCCGCGGCCTCAGCCTGACGT
>CAZMPS010000004.1:22215-26822 GCA_964568305.1 uncultured Burkholderiaceae bacterium | reverse complement strand
ACCGCATTAATTTGCGCCTCACGCGAACCGGAGCGTGTCGTGGCTTTACCAGATCCGGTCTCTTGCTCTTCTTGCAAAATTTTATAATCGACCTGCTGCTTGGCGATCATGGCGTTGTAATAATCCAGCACCAATTCCGGCACATCATCTCGCACCACCCCACCTTGATCGATCAAAATCGCACGATTACACAAACTCTTGATAGCACCAGGACTATGCGAAACAAACAACAGCGTTGTTCCTTGCTCGCGAAATTTGCGAATGCGATCAAAACTTTTGTGTTGGAAATAGCTATCACCTACCGACAATGCCTCATCCACAATCAAAATCTCTGGACGTTGGGCCGTGGCCACACTGAAAGCCAACCGCACCTGCATACCGCTGGAATACGTGCGCACTGGTTGATCGATGTAATCACCAATTTCCGCAAAAGCTTCGATTTCCTGCATTTTGCTAGTAATTTCATCGCTGCTTAAACCATGCAATTGCGCTGCCATGTACACATTCTGACGTCCGGTAAAATCGGGGTTAAAACCCAACCCCAACTCTAGCAAGGCTGCAATGCGACCACCGACGACAACCTGTCCAGTGGTTGGACGCGCGGTTCCAGCGATGATTTTGAGTAAGGTGCTCTTACCTGCGCCATTGATCCCAATCAAACCAATCGCATCACCAGGCTGAACTTCGAAGTTAATGTTTTGCAATACCCATTTCAGCTCATGATGCTTGCCCAGGCCTAACCATTCCGCCATGCGTCCGAATTTCCTTGGATAACGCTTATACGCCTTACCAATATTTTCTATCCGCAAATAACCCATCACAACTCATCCACAATTTCGCCCTGTAATTTTGCAAACGCCACCATCCCCAACAATACGCAAAAAGCAGCCAACACAGAAGGGTAAATCAGGGTATCCCACACAGGCATTTGATGATCAAGGAAAATGCTATGGTAAGCATCGATGAAAGGCCAAATCGGATTCCAGGCCAAAACGCTATTCACCAATGGCGGCAAAATCTTGGGAGCGTAAACAACAGGTGTTAACCAAAACCAGAATTGCAGAATCACTGCGATTGATTGACTGACATCGCGATAGAAAACGTTAATCGTCGCCAGAAAAATGCCCAAACCCATAGTCAATGCTGCTTGTATTAACAACACCGGAATCATCGCTAACACCACACAACCAGGAAATGTTCCTGTCAGCAGCATGAATCCAAAGAAAAGCGCCATGACAATACCGAAATGCAAATAGCTGGAAGCCAACACAATAATCGGCAAACATAATTTAGGAAAACGGACTTTCTTCAACAAATTTCCGTTTTCAACAAAGATGTTCACACAACGCGCCAGCATCTCGGCAAACAAACCCCAGGTTAGGATGCCGGAGCAAAGATAAATGCTATAGGCAAACGGCGTATCATGCCCAGGCAAAGAAGGCTTCATCAACTGAGCAAACACCACGGTGTACACCAGAATCATCGCCAACGGCTGAGCGATCACCCAGCACATGCCAAATTGGGTACCTTGATAGCGTGACTGGAATTCGCGTTTGACACTCCCTCGTATGAAATCGCGAAAATTCCATACCTCACGCAACATCGCTAAAGAAATCACTGCTATCCCCTGGAATCCTTAAATATGGATCAACGCTCTGCCACCGCGTCCATCACACACATCGCTGTCATATTTACGATCCGGCGTACTGTGGCAGAAGGTGTCAGCACATGCACAGGCTTAGCGCAACCCAACAGGATCGGGCCAATTGCGATCCCATTACCCGCCGCCGTTTTCAGCAGGTTGTAAGAAATATTGGCAACATCAATATTTGGCAAAACTAACAAATTAGGTTCGCCTGTTAATTTTGAATCGGGCATCAAGGTTTTCAATCTACCAAAATCAAGCGCGGTATCACCATGCATCTCACCATCGACTTCCAAATCTGGCGCCATTTTTTGCAACAATGCCAAGGTGGTACGCATTTTTTTAGCTGATTCGCTATCACTGGTACCAAAATTAGAGTGCGACAACAAAGCAACGCGTGGATAAATGCCCAAACGGCGCATTTCGTGCACGGCTAACAAAGTGATTTCAGCCAATTGCTCGGCCGTTGGATTTTCATTGACATGGGTATCGACCAACATCAATTGACGCTCAGGCAAGATCAACGCATTCATAGCGGCATATACATTGACACCTTCACGCCTGCCCAACACTTGATCGATGTAATGCAAATGCACACTAGTCGTGCCATAAGTGCCACAAATCATGCCATCGGCATCGCCTTTGTGAAGCATCATAGAACTAATCAAGGTATGACGACGACGCATTTCCAGTCTGGCGTATTGCTCCGTAACACCTTTGCGCGCAGTCATCGACAAATAAGTCTGCCAATAGTCGCGATAACGCGCATCATACTCAGGGCTGATAACTTCAAAGTCAATTTCAGGTTTTAAACGCAAACCAAATTTTTGAATCCTTTGTGCTAACACGGCTGGGCGACCAACCAATATCGGCTTGGCCAATTTTTCATCGACAATAATCTGCACAGCACGCAATACGCGTTCTTCTTCACCTTCGGCAAACACGATACGTTTTTTGGCCGCAGGCGCAGCCTTAGCAGCTTGGAAAACTGGCTTCATAAACGTGCCGCTGCGATAAACAAACTGCTGCAAGCGATCAGCATAGGCCTGCATATCTTTAATGGGACGTGAAGCAACACCGGAGTCTTCCGCTGCTTTGGCAACCGCCGGCGCAATTTTTATCATCAAACGTGGATCAAATGGCTTGGGAATCAAATACTCCGCACCAAAGCTAAGATTGGAAATACCATAAGTCGCTGCAACAATGTCAGATTGCTCAGCTTGCGCCAACTCAGCAATCGCATGTACAGATGCAATTTCCATTTCACGCGTAATCGTCGTCGCACCACAATCAAGCGCACCGCGGAAAATATAGGGGAAACACAGCACATTATTTACCTGATTAGGATAATCAGAACGCCCAGTTGCAATCACTGCATCACTGCGCACAGCCTTCACTTCTTCCGGCAAAATTTCAGGCGTTGGATTGGCCAAGGCCAACACCAAAGGACGATCCGCCATGGTTTTGACCATTTCTGGTTTCAACACGCCACCAGCAGACAATCCCAAAAAGATATCCGCACCGGGAATGATGTCTGCCAAAGTACGGGCGCTGGTATCTTGCATAAAGCGCGCTTTGTTCGGATCCATCAACTCGTCACGACCTTTATAAACTACACCAGCCAAATCCGTAACAAAAATGTTTTTAATCGGAAAACCAAGATCGACGATCAAATCTAGACAAGCCAAAGCCGCAGCACCCGCACCGGACACGACCAACTTACAATGCTTGATATCTTTGCCAACAACTTTCAAACCGTTGAGAATCGCTGCACCAACAATAATCGCTGTTCCGTGCTGATCATCGTGGAAAACGGGGATTTTCATACGCTCACGCAATTTGCGCTCGATTTCAAAACACTCCGGAGCCTTGATATCTTCTAAATTAATACCACCAAAAGTTGGCTCCAAAGAAGCAATGATGTCGCACAACTTATCTGGATCGGATTCATTGATTTCAAGATCGAAGACATCAATCCCGGCGAATTTCTTAAACAACACACCCTTGCCTTCCATCACAGGTTTAGAGGCCAAAGGACCAATATTGCCCAAGCCAAGCACCGCCGTGCCATTGCTGATCACCGCCACCAGATTGCCACGCGCTGTATATCTAAACGCATTAGCAGGATCGGCCACGATTTCTTCACAAGCAGCGGCAACGCCAGGCGAATAGGCAAGAGCCAAATCACGCTGATTGGTCAATTGCTTAGTAGGCGTCACGCTCACTTTCCCAGGCGTGGGAAATTCATGATATTCAAGTGCAGCGACGCGTAATTGTTGACGGATTTCTTCTTTTCGATCGGATGACGAACCCATACTGTACAGCCTTCCTGTTTCTTCAATGAATGGAAATTATGGAAATAAAATACGGAAAACCGCACATTTTATCAGAAGCGCCTTTCCGCATTTGCAGGTATTTGTAGAAAGGACTTAGATGAGATTAAAAAGCTCCTGGATTCCCACCTAAACCCGCAGGAACGACGACGGGCGCAAATCAAGCAAATATCAAAGACCACACAACCACGCCCCAAGTAGCCATCGCCAGCAACAAAGTCAACAACACCGCCGCGCTACCAAAATCCTTGGCATTTTTGGACAAAACATGCGTATCCAATGAGATGCGATCGACCACCGCTTCAATCGCTGAATTGAGCAGTTCAACAATTAACACCAACACCAACGTGCCGATTAATAAGAGTTTCTGCAACACCGAAACCGGCAGCAACAAAGCCACCATCGCACCAACAATCAGCAACACCAATTCCTGACGAAACGCATGCTCGTGCATGCAGGCTGTTTTTAGACCATCGATGGAATAATGGAAAGCTCTAAAAATACGTTGGCAACCTGCTTTGCTTTTGAATTGATTGATTTCGTTCATATTATTTTTTATAGAGAGCCGACTTACTACACTTCCATCCCAACACAACTTCCGCCACCTGAGCAGGAGTAATCGCCTGCAT
>CAZMPS010000004.1:304-22205 GCA_964568305.1 uncultured Burkholderiaceae bacterium | reverse complement strand
TACAAGCACACACTGTACTGGGTTGGCATGGCGGACTTTGTGCCACGCACACTGCCTGACTCAATACTTGCGTTTGTTGGCCCAATGGCGCCCAGCGGCCTGGATGGACCGGTCTGATGGGGGGGAACAAACCCAGCGTGCGAGTGCCTAATGCAGCGGACACGTGCAAGGGACCAGTGCCGCTGGCGATTAAACCATCGGCACTCGCGATAGCATTGGTCAATCTTGCCAAATCGAATTGGCCGCACAAACTGGTCACATTTGGCATCTGCAACAGGGCATCAGCATGCTGGGTCAGCCACTCTCCCTCGGCTGCGCTGCCTGTAATCCAACAATGAATCGTGGAGTCAGTTTTTTGCAATGAACGCACCAATTCGATGTAATGCCCAATCGGCCATTCACGACCATGGCCGTTGGATTTGGGATGCAAAATTAGATTGAAAGCATGAGGAGCAAACAATGTTTGAATAATGGCATCATCACTAGCAGATAATCCATACAACATCGGGATGGCGGCAAGATCAGGAATACGATGTATTCCCAATGGACGCAACAAAGCAAAATTAAGTTGAGCCTCATGTAAATCTGACTTGGCACGACTGAAATGCGCTAACTTATTGCAAGTGAACCAATGAAAAAATCGATGACTAGTCCCTATGCGCTTAGCAATGCCAGCGCGTTTCGCAGCCCTTGCCAATACCTTATCAGGGGAAGCGAAAATAATAGTATCTACACCAGATTGGGCAAAATAAGAAACTGGATCTGTTAATGTTTCTACAGTAATGACATGATCAACAAAACAACTTCTCTGTATCACCTTTGCCGCATAACTACGACATAAAAAATCAATTCTTATTTTTGGATACTGACTTTTAAGATAACCGGCTAATGGCAAGGTTAATACGGCATCTCCGATATTGTCGGTTCGACATATCAGGATATGTGAAAAAGAAGGCATAGAAAGAGTAGGAGGATTAAGACAACAAGATTTTCAAATCATGCAGAATAGATGCCGCATTTTGTCCATGACGTACGAACAAACGTATTTTCCCTTGTGGATCAAATACATAACTCCCCGCAGTGTGGTCTATGCTATAACTTCCCGGAGTTGACCCAAGAACTTTTTTATAAAAAACCTTAAACTCCTGCGCCACCTTCTCAATCGCAGCCAGATCTCCATACAAACCAAGGAAACGTGCGTCAAACGCTGGGACATATTGGGCTAATAATGCTTTGGTATCACGCTCCGGGTCTAAAGTGACGAACAATACCTGCACGCGATCTGCTTGTGGCCCCAAAGATTTCATGACCGTCGCCATCTCAGCCATAGTGGTCGGACAAACATCGGGACACTGTGTAAAACCAAAAAAGATGACGACAACTTTATTTCTAAAGTCTGCCAACGTACGCAACTTGCCCGTATGGTCAAACAACGCAAAATCCTTGCCGTAAGCCAAGCCCGTAATATCCGTATTCAGAAATGTTTTACTAGAAGGCAAATTTTGCGATTGTTTGCTTGCTGCATCTTGCTTTTCTTTACAAGCTGGCAGCAATCCAACAACCAAGAAAGCAAGGACGCACCATTTTAAAAAGGACAAAAATAAAGACTGGTAAGTTTTTAATTTCAATTTAAATTTCATATAGCAATGTAATGATCAGCCAGCAAAGCGGCAAACAATAACGATAAATAAACAATCGAGTACGTAAACGTTTTGCGCGCCCAAATATCAGAATAACGACGATAAATTTGCCACGCATACCAAAGAAATCCAGCATTCAGAAATACAGCACTTACTAAATAAATCGTGCCACTCATATGTACGGCATAAGGCAACAAAGTCGTCGCACTTAAAACAATCGTATAAAGCAAAACATGAAACTGCGTAAATGGTAGCCCATGCGTAATAGGCAACATGGGTAAGCCAGATTTCACATAATCATCTCGACGATACATGGCCAAGTCCCAAAAATGCTGTGTCGTCCAAACAAAAATAATCAACACCAACAACCAGGCCTTCATCGGCACTTCGTTGGCAATCGCTGCCCAACCAAGCGCAGGTGGCATCGCACCAGACAAACCACCAATCACAATATTCTGCGGTGTCGCTGGTTTTAACAACATGGTGTAAATCACCGCATAACCAACAAACGTAGCAAAAGTAAGCCACATGGTGAGCGGATTTACCCAATAAAACAACACACTCATCCCCATCCCACCGATCACAAATGAAAATATCAAAGTCGACAATACTGTGATCTCTCCTTGCACCATAGGACGACGAGCCGTACGCGCCATACGTGCATCAATTTCACGCTCAATCAAACAATTCATGGCAAATGCTGCGGCAGCCAATAACCAAATACCGAGTGTCGCAGCTAAAACTGTTTTCAAATCTGGCAAAGTAGGCGTCGCCAAAAACATACCGATCACCGCGCAAAATACGGCCAATTGCGTCACGCGTGGCTTAGTCAAAGCCCAATATTGCCTGATACGTTTAAACAGCAAGGGAAAAGAAAAACTCAAGGTATGCATGGATTTAAGTTACTGAGATGTCCGAGAAGTTTGAGAAATGTCAACAAGCGGCGACATTCTGATTTTGCAGTTTAACATGGTCAATAACAGCGTCAGCAACGCTGCACCTCCGTTATGTGCGGCTGCTAGCAAGAGCGGCGACATAAAGAAAATACTCAATACGCCAGTACCAAACTGAACAACCAGCACCACAAATAAGAGATGCGCGATGCGACTCAAACCACCAATACGACGAGCACGGTAAGCAACCCAAGCAATCAAGGCAATCACAATCACAGCAAAAGTACGGTGCACCCAATGAATGGCCGTCAAGGCAGCGAAGGGTAAATATTCACCGCTGCTGGTTTTCCCCAACTCGCGCCACAAGGTATACGCATTGGCGAAATCCATGGATGGAATCCAATTTCCCTGGCATAAAGGGAAATCCGTGCAAGCTAACGTGGCGTAATTGGTGCTAACCCAAGCCCCAAGCGCGATTTGTACAATTAGGAACGCAAAAGCGCATGCCGCCGGGATTCTGAGCGCATTCGTTGCAACAGATTGCAATACGATCTCTGATGAGCTTGATGTTTTTTGCTGCGCCAATAAACACGCCAATAAAGCCAATAAACTCAAGCCTAATAAAAGGTGGATAGTCACAATTAGTGGCTGCAACTTTTGCGTCACTGTCCACGCACCAAATGCACCTTGTACACAAACCAATATGAACAACGTAGTTGGCAAAAATGGTGAAAAGCGTTTTTCTACGCACCCTGACTGCAACCAGCGACGCCATGCAATCACCATCAAGGAAATGATTAACACACCAATTCCCATCGCAAAATAGCGATGCGTCATTTCAATCCAGGCTTTCATGACAGTCACAGGGCCGCTAGGCAAAGCAAGTTGTGCCGCACTAATATCAGCATGTGCCTGCCATGGACTGGCGTGCCCATAACAACCAGGCCAGTCCGGGCACCCCAAACCAGAATCGCTTAAGCGAGTAAAAGCACCAAACAAAATTAAATCAAAAGTGAGAAACAAGGTCAGCAATATCAATTTGCGATATTTATCCACATCACTGGACACCCACACTATTGACAAAGGCAATAGCGCGACCAAGATTCCTGTCACTCCTAATTGAAGTACCATGATTAACCTATCAACCTATTCTGGATGCACGAAGCAACTTGGCAATATCTTTTTTGATCTTGTTGGGATCCGCATCCTTTGGAAAACGCATCATCAAATTACCCAAAGGATCAATCATATACAAATGATCGGAAGCGACAGTCCCCTTCTCAACTGGCAACCATGCTTGCGCCACAGCAGGATCCACACGCAACAATTGTGTACCCTGATATTCCTGCCATCTTGGCATATTCAATGGTTGATTATCGGTAACCAACCAAACACGTTCCAATCTAGTCATTTCCTTACCTTGCGCTAAACGTAACTGACGCATGTCATGCAGTCTTTTCTCGCAATCGCTTTGGCAATCAGAAGAGTGGGCTTGTAACAAGACCCATTTCCCTTTGTAAGCAGCCAATCCAATTGGTTGGTTACTTGACGCATGTTTATTTGTAGAACTCATGTCAAATGCTGCACCACCTAGTGAGGAAGGAATAGGAAATTCTCTTGGATCTAGTAAAACACCATAATTCGTACGTCCCGCTGGTTTAATAACGTAGTACGTCAAATACGATGCAATCAAAGGGGCAGCGCAAACAAGAATCACCGCCAACAATTTCCAGCGTCCAACCGATTGAGAAATTTGTTTATTGTCTTGCACGTCGTCTCCCAGTAACCAGAAAAAATAACAATCCAGCAACAGCTAAGGCATACCATTGGAAAGCGTAAGCACGATGCTTATCCACGCCAGCAAAAGGTAATGGCCAGTCACGCACCAAACCATCTGGCAATTCGTTTTTTTGTTCAATTAAAATCGTCTGCATTTCAAACTTACTTGCTTGCGCAACAGCTGCAATGTCTACATTTTGCATAATTGCGTGTGGACGTATTTTTTCTGCAACACCCAAAGCCAATGAGCGAGACAAAGATCGTTTGGCAATTCCATCAATCGCAACCATTCCATGCGGTACGGGAATAAACGGAAGCTTGGTACGCTCATATCGATCACGTTGCACCCAACCACGCGCTATCAGGACATGCTTATCCGAGCCTTGAATTTTCAAAGGCATCAAAACATAAAAACCAGCTACTCCTTTATAAGGCCGATTATCCAAATAAATTGGCCAATCCCGATCAAACTCACCCCATACCTGTACGTGACGATATTCCATATCTTTAGCATCCACCAGTGTTGCGCCCACCCAAACCGGTTTGTTAGAAGCGCGCGCCAACAAAGTCGCTTCAATCATCTGTTTTTCTGCAGCACGCCTCATTTGCCATTGACCAAGCAAAATACCAATGGCAACAACCAACACAGTGGCGCACAAGGGAATCAAACGATCTTGGAACACAGTCGTTATGAATGATTTAATGAATGTTATGAGCGTCATTAATTTCATAAGGACTACAATGTAGTGCCACATATCAAATTATTAAATTTTATAACCATGAAAATTATTATTGCCGTTGCGTTTGTCCTGATTATCACCAGCCTTACTTTTGCTTTAGCCTTTTTGATGAAAGATAAAGGAAAAAGTAATCGCACTGTTCAAGCGCTAGCACTTCGTGTGGGACTGTCTATCACGCTTTTTTTATTGTTATTGCTTGCTTACAAACTAGATTGGATACAACCAAAGGGAATATATTAATCATTTAATTATTGATCAATATAAGCAAAAAGCCGCACCAAAGTGCGGCTGCATAATCAAACGAAATACAGCATTATTACTTATAACCAATAAACAACAACGTACAAACCTAACCAGACTACGTCAACAAAATGCCAATACCACGCTGCACCTTCAAATGCGAAATGCTGCTCTGGCGTAAAGTGTCCCTTCATCACGCGGTACAACACAACTGCCAACATGATCGCCCCCATGGTTACATGAAAACCATGAAAGCCCGTCAACATAAAGAAAGTAGAACCATAAATACCGGAAGTCAGTTTCAAATTCAATTCGCTATAAGCGTGCATGTATTCGAAAATTTGAAAACCCATAAAAACCATACCCAACAATATCGTTGCAGCTAACCAATATGCTGTTTTTGCACGATGCCCCGCACGTAACGCATGATGAGATATTGTCAAAGTAACACCTGAAATCAACAACAAAATCGTGTTAATAGTGGGAATAGGAAACGGACCCATTACCTTAAATTGTTCAACAGTACCTGCTGGCCCCGCATTACCCCATTGAGCACTAAAATCAGGCCATAACAATTTATTATCAAGATCACCCAACCATGGCATCACAATGCTACGAGCGTAAAACAAAGCACCGAAGAAACCAGCAAAGAACATCACTTCAGAAAAAATAAACCAACCCATACTCCAACGAAATGAAGTATCAATACGTTTGCTATACAAACCACTTTCTGATTCTGCAATCGCATCACCGAACCAGCCGTGCAACACAGCGATAAAAGACAAAATACCAGCAATATTAAGCAACTTTCCCCATGCCAAATCATTCACCCAAGCAGCAGCACCTGCCATCGTTAATAACAATGCAACACCTGCCAACACCGGCCATTTGGACGGACCAGGCACAAAGTAATAAGGCGCTTTAGAGTGGTGAGAATTCGTATTACTCATCTTTGTTCCTATCTTTCTATTTATTTTTTATCTATCTCTGCAACTTTTCGGCAAGAAAATTAATATTAATACATTAAATTTTCAACTCACGACCATTTTGACGACTGCCAGCAAAACCATAATAAAAATAAGAGCACCAATCACACCAGCAATAATCACATGAATCGGATTGAGCTGAAGCGCATCTTGCTCATAATCACTTTTTTTTCTTACACCAAAAAACGACCAGAATACCGCCTTCAACGTTGCTGTAAAAGCCATTTTGCGCCGTGTAGGTTTTTCTGAGTTTTCCATTTACACCTCGTTTTTCAGTTTTTAACTGATTCTTTAACTACGTCTTTATTCAATCCAGAAATTTCAAAAAACGTGTAAGACAAAGTGATCGTTTTTACATCTTTCGGCAACGCTGGATCAATATAAAACATGACCGGCATTTGCTTAGCTTCATTCGGTGCCAGTGTTTGCTGTTTAAAACAAAAACATTCTAATTTTTTAAAGTAGGTCGCCGCTTGTTGTGGAGCATAACTTGGAATGGCCTGCGCTGCGACACTACGTGCCTGCTGATTCACAACCTCATAAACAATCTGCGTCATTTCACCAGGATGAACCTGTAAACTGGAATGTGTTGGTCGAAAACGCAAAGGACCATGCACATTGGCATCAAACTCAATCGTAACAGTGCGAGTCTCATCAATTTGTGTATTAACAGCACCATTTGTCATACTAACAGTAGCGTCTTTGGGTGTTAAAACGTTAATCCCAGTAATTTCACAAATTTTTTTATACATTGGAATCAATGCATAACCAAACCCAAACATCAATACGGCGATTAACACCAATTTAGCTGACATATGCAAGTTCAACTTGCGCGTTTGAACAAACTCAACTTGCTGATCCTGCTTAGGCATCATCTTTTGCTAGCCAAACCAAATATGTTTAACAAATACACCAACAAAAAACATGGAAGCCAACGAAAGCAAGACCAAAGCCGTCTTAAGATTATTCGGTTTGTTTGAATTTGAATTATCTTGCTTCATCGACCTCACTAATTCCTTCCAATCAAGCTGAGTTGAATTGCTTACTTTACAGTTGGTGGCACTTCAAAAGTATGAAAAGGTGCAGGACTAGGAACTGTCCATTCCAATCCCTCAGCGCCATCCCAAGGTTTGTCATCTGCAGGCTTACCACCTTTAATTGATGGCAAGACTACCGCGAACAAGAAATACACCTGGGACAAACCAAAACCTAAAGCACCGATGGTAGCAATCACATTGAAATCAGTAAATTGCGCTGGATAATCAGCATAACGACGCGGCATACCAGCCAATCCCAAGAAATGCATAGGGAAGAAGGTAATGTTAAACCAGATCAAAGAACTCCAAAAATGGATCTTGCCACGGGTTTCGTTGTACATAAAACCAGTCCATTTTGGACCCCAGTAATAAAAACCAGCAAACAAAGCAAACAAGGAACCAGCCACCAATACGTAGTGAAAATGTGCCACCACGTAATACGTGTCTTGCAATTGAATATCAAGTGGCGTGACTGCTAAGATCAAACCAGTAAATCCACCCATAGTGAAGACAAAAATAAACCCAACGGCAAAAAGCATTGGCGTTTCAAATGTCATCGAACCGCGCCACATCGTTGCAATCCAGTTAAAAATCTTCACACCAGTAGGAACCGCAATCAACATGGTCGCATACATAAAAAACAACTGACCGGTCACAGGCATACCGGTTACAAACATATGATGAGCCCAAACGATGAAAGACAAAATCGCAATCGATGCTGTCGCATATACCATGGACGCATAACCAAACAAGGTTTTACGGGCAAAAGCAGGAATGATCTGGGAAACAATACCAAATGCTGGCAAAATCATGATGTAGACTTCTGGATGACCAAAGAACCAGAAAATATGCTGATACATCACTGGATCACCACCACCAGCAGCATTAAAGAAAGACGTACCAAAATGACGGTCAGTCAATGTC
Organism: uncultured Burkholderiaceae bacterium; assembly: GCA_964568305.1. Classification (GTDB taxonomy): domain Bacteria; phylum Pseudomonadota; class Gammaproteobacteria; order Burkholderiales; family Burkholderiaceae_D; genus JAGKXB01. Next base: position 13,966 of record CAZMPS010000004.1, on the reverse strand, counting down.
ATGGTAATCGCACCAGCCAACACTGGCATCACTGCAATCAATAAGTAAGCTGTAATCAACCAAGTCCAGCAAAACATTGGCATCTTCATCAACGTCATACCAGGCGCGCGCATGTTCAAGATAGTCGTGATGATGTTAATCGATCCCATGATGGATGAAGCGCCCATGATATGCATGGCAAAAATAGCCAAATCCATACCGGGCCCCATTTGGGTAGAAAGTGGCGCATACAACGTCCAACCAGCAGCAGGAGCACCACCTGGAACCCAAAAGGAGATGGCCAACAAAATAGCAGCAGGAGGCAACAACCAAAATGAGAAATTATTCATCCTGGCAAACGCCATATCAGAGGCACCAATCTGCAAAGGAATCATCCAGTTAGCAAAGCCAACGAAAGCCGGCATAATGGCACCAAACACCATGATTAAACCATGCATGGTGGTTAACTGATTAAAGAATTCAGGTTGAAATAACTGCAAACCAGGCTGAAACAACTCAGCACGAATCAACAATGCCAGCAATCCCCCCGTCAACAACATAACAAAAGAAAACCACAAATACAAAGTACCAATATCTTTGTGATTGGTGGCATACAACCAGCGACGCCAGCCATGCGGTTGCGCATGATCATGATGATCATCGTGACCTGGTGCGTGATTAACTACAGTATTACTCATCTAGAACTCCTGACTTCAGCTGGTTGAACTATGTTCTCTTGTGCCTTGTTGGACCAATTATTACGTGTATAAGTGATCACAGCAGCAATTTCAGTATCCGACAAAACGCCCTTCCAAGCAGGCATAGCATTCTTGCCATTTAATAGAATCTTGACTTGCTCAGCCTTCGGCCCTACCACGATAGCTGAACCATCTAAAGCTGGGAATGCTCCTGGCAATCCTTTACCATTAGCTTGATGACAAGCGGCGCAATTAGCGGAATATACTTTTTCACCACGTTGCTTCAACTCATCAATGGTCCATGTTTTACTAGGATCATCTGCTTTGGCAGCCATTTCTTTTTGTTTGCTCTCAACCCATTTTTTATAGTCTTCAGCACTCACCACGTTGACAACGATAGGCATGAAAGCATGTTCTTTCCCACACAACTCAACACACTGACCACGATAAGTACCAATCTTTTCGGCTTTGAACCACGTATCGCGCACAAAGCCCGGGATTGCATCCTGTTTGACACCAAAAGCAGGAATCGTCCAGGAATGGATAACATCGTTGGCAGTCAACACAAGACGAATCTTTTTATTTACCGGAACAACCACTGGCTGATCAACCTCAAGTAAATAGTTGTCGCTACGAGCTTGTGTTGGCGCAACGCCAGGCGCACCAACTTGTGTTCGAGGAGTGGCCAAATTGGACAAGAATGAAATCCCTTGACCCTCACCCTTCAAATAGTCATAACCCCACTTCCATTGCATACCTGTTACTTTAATCGTAACGTCCGCATTAGATGTATCCTTCATTGCAACCACTGTTTTAGTGGCAGGCAAAGCCATGCCGATCACGATCAAAAAAGGAACAACGGTCCAAGCAATTTCAACCGCGGTGCTTTCATGAAAAGTAGCAGACTTGTGCCCCAATGATTTGCGATGCTTAAAAATCGAATAAAACATGACACCAAACACCGCAACGAAAATCACCAAACAGATGATTAACATTAAATTATGCAAGGAATAAATTTGCTCTGCTATCTGCGTAACAGGTGGCTGAAAATTCAGCTGACGCACAGCTGGCCCGCCCGGACTATCGATCACCGCCCAAGATGGCAGGCAGGCTGCCAAGAGGGACACAGCGAGCATCAACGATTGAATGCGCTTCGCATATTTCATAATTTCCCCAAAAACCCAATAAAAATTCTGTATAAATCGTACAAATTTAAAGCAACCCAAAAATCGTCCGAAGACAAGCGATTTTTTTGCGGCCCCGATTATACGCAAGAAAGATGCTTTTCATCAAGCGAAATACAGGAAAAAATATCATATTTACAATTAAATTCAAATTAATGGCGCACACAAATACATGGTAACCACTACCTTACCGAAGCAATAAAACTAAACTTTGCCGCGACTCTTTGGCCAATCCAAACGAACAATTGCTTCACCATTCGCCGTTCTGGTCGGCGCTGGTAAAAAAGCATGACCATAAATAATTTCAAATGTTAAAGAAATAGTACCGTCAAGACCACGTTGCTGACTCAACGCATCCACAAACTTGCTCCAACTTTTTTTTCCTAATAAACCACGACGCCTGGTATGCAACGGATTACCACCAAAAGCACGCACATCTGCCATCAACTTTTCTACCGTTGCGTAAGTGACGGTAATTTTCTCCATATCCATCACTGGTGTTGAAAAACCAATATTCACCAACATGTCCCCAAAATCATGCATATCGACAAACGGCAATACATGCGGCGCTTGATCAACCATGTTAAAAGCAGCACGTAATTCTTGAAACGTATCCGGGCCAAAGCAAGAAAACATAAGCAGTCCATTAGTACGCAAAACCCGCCGCCACTCTGCAAACACTTTGTCTGGTTGAGGATGCCAATGCAGCGCCAAGTTAGACCAAATTACATCGCAAGTATCCACACCCAAAGGCAAAGCGGCGAAATCGCCACTCAATAAGGTAAATGGACGGTATTGAAATTTACTTGGCAAACATGACATCACGGAACGTCGAATTGAAGACAAGATTGAGGGTCGATGCGTCGCCAATAACATTGGAAACGATCCGTCTATACCCACCACTTGAGCGGCAGAAAAATGTTGTTGCAGCAAAGGCAAATCTGCTCCCTCACCACACCCCGCATCCAACACGCGTTGCGGCGTGATGTTGATCAACGTCAAACGCTCAAACATCCTGGCTGCAATTTCACGCCGCAAAAAATTTGATGCAGTGATGCGCTCGGGCAACGCAAATAATTGCTTAACTCGCTGCAAATCTATCGGTGCACTGAATTGATGAAACCGATTAGATTGATTATCTTGAGTAGATTGGATATTGCGCAATTGAGTATCGAAGAAATTAGAGGAAGATGGGGAAAAAGACACGAAAAATAAAATCACCAGCCATGCAGTTTACACGCTTGAAATTGATGATGCATTTACCCACACGTTTTCTCTATCAATCACGTCACTTGCTAACAAAATTGGCGCACGTTCTCCCATCATCATGTGCCTTGTGCGGATGCATCCATCGCACGACAATATGTGACGCTTGCCATTTGCAGTTTTTTAGTCAACGGCAATCGCGTTGTAACCAATGCGCCAATCCACTTATCGAAACTACTAGGCATGTATCACACTGCGGCCAGTGCTTGTGGCAAGCACCTGCTTTCGACACGACCATCGTCGCCACAAGCTACGCAGCACCGATTGATCAATTGGTACTCGCACTAAAATTCGGCGGCAGATTGGCACTGGCGCCGCTTTTCGCCAATATGCTGCGTGATGCCATGTTATTAGACAACCAACACATGCCGCATACCCTTCCGAACTTGTTGATTGCCGTTCCACTTGGGCCACAGCGTTTAACAGAACGTGGTTTCAATCAAGCACTAGAAATTGCCAAACCACTTGCTCGTGCGCTCGGCATTCCACTTTTCGCCAATTTGGCCCGACGCTTGCACGATACACAAGCACAAGCCAAATTACATCCTGATGAGCGATACAAAAATATGCAAAATGCATTTACACTCTCGCACCACGCCATGCATTTAGTCAAAGATCAACATATTGGCGTCGTTGATGACGTGATGACAACTGGTGCCACGCTGAATGCATTAGCTATAGTCTTGAAACGTTTTGGTGCCCAACGTGTGACCAATATCGTATTTTCACGCACATCGTTGCAATGAATACAAAAAACATTTTTAAAGGAAATAAACTTGTTTCACGTCGTCTTGGTTGAGCCTGAGATCCCACCTAACACTGGCAACGTTATTCGCCTATGTGCCAATACAGGTGCGCAATTACATTTAATCGAACCACTGGGTTTTCCATTAGATGATGCCAAAATGCGGCGCGCTGGCTTGGATTATCATGAGTTCGCCAACATCAAAGTTCATCGTAATTGGTCGGCGTACATGGCCAACGAAAAGCCTGATGCCAGTCGCATGTTTGCGTTGACGACACATGGCTCAAGCTCTGTGACTCAGCATCATTTTCAGCCTGGTGATGTGTTTGTATTTGGATCAGAAACAAAGGGATTACATCCCGACTTGCGTAATTCATTTACTACATCACAACGCATACGCTTGCCAATGCGGCCAGATAATCGCAGTCTGAATTTATCGAATTCAGTAGCGATTATTATTTATGAGGCTTGGCGGCAAAACGACTTTGCCGGGGGAATATAAACTTATTGGGCTGACTTATTGGCTGCGGCCTTTACCTTGGCAAGCAATTTAGTCGTTGATCTGTCGTGCTGGAAATCTATAGCAATTGCTTGCCCGCCATATGCTAAAACCGCCCTCCCCTCCGGGATCGCCGTCATGTCGTAATCACCACCTTTGACATAAATGTCAGGCTGGAGCTCATGCACGACGCCCAAAGCGGTATCTTCGTCGAACGGCACGACCAAACTAACGGCACCCAACGCCGCCAATACCGCCATACGATCAGCACAATGATTGTAGGGTCTATCATCACCCTTGCCTAAACGGCACACCGATGCATCGGTATTGATTGCAACCACCAATGAACCAGATGCGCCCGCCAGTTCACGCGCCTGTGCGAGATAAGTTACATGGCCACGATGCAAAATATCAAACACGCCATTCGTCAACACAATGGGTTTAGGCAACTTCAAAACGTGCTGTTTAAGATCAGCGCGTTGAATCATTTTTTTTTCAAAATCAAGCATTATTTTTACTTAGTTTTTTTGCTTTAGTTACACTTTTAGCAGCAGACGATGATGATGATGATGGCGCTTTTGGTTTGCGCTCTTCAAACTCAAAACTGGTCTTGCCATCCTTCCCTCTCACTAAAAATGCCTTGAATGGGCGTCTGGTACGTTGAGAAACAAAGCCAGGCAACAGATCCGTTTTACCATCGTTTAATAACTTGGCCATTTGCTCAGGCAAAATTTCTTGCTGCAGGATGATTCTGCCGCTGCGGAAATCACATGATTTAGGCTTGGTAACTGCCTTCTCACAAACGTATGCCAAACCCATCTCGTACACGCCATGCGCACATTTCGGACAAGGACCCAACGCTGTTTGCCCAGCGAAATCTACGCCTTCTTCATCGCCTTCTGCACCAGCTGCATCATTTTGGCCAAAGTCAAATTCAAGCTTGTAGTTATTGATTTCTGGATCTTTAACGATTTTCAAAATCGCGGCAAAAGGGCGTCCCATCTTGGAACGAAATCCCTGCAACGGCCCGATGGTGCGATTGCTCAATAATTCTTCAACCTCAATCGTTTCAAACTGACGACTGCCCGGTGTTTTGCTGATTGAAAATTCGCATTGCGTACAGGCAAAACGGCGGTAGTTTTCTTTGACTACCCCGCCGCAATTTGGGCATGGCGTCACCAGAGTTGCATAATCACCAGGAATGGTATCGCTGTCATATTCCTTAGCACGCTTGACGATGACTTGCGTCATTTGTGCAATTTCACGCATAAATTCTTCACGTGAAATGTTACCTTTCTCGATTTGCGCCAACTTGTATTCCCACTCGCCAGTTAATTCTGGTGCGGTCAACTCATTCACGCCCAAGCCACGCAGCAAAGTCATTAATTGGAATGCTTTCGCGGTCGGCATCATTTCCCGCCCTTCGCGCAACAAGTACTTTTCAGTCAACAATCCTTCAATAATTGCAGCACGTGTCGCTGGCGTACCTAATCCTTTACCAGCCATGGCGACTCGCAAATCATCATCATCTAATAGCTTGCCCGCACCTTCCATAGCTGACAGCAACGTTGCTTCCGTATAACGAGCAGGTGGTTTGGTGACCAAATCGTGAATATCCACGTTTTCTGTTTTTACTTTTTCACCTGGGGCGACGGCAACCAAGATTGTGTTTTTTTCGCTTTTTTCAGCACTCTTTTCAGCACTCTTTTCAGTATTTTTCTCAGTATTTTTTTCATTTTCATCCACGACTTCTTTGCCATAAATAGCCAGCCAGCCTGGATTGGTCATCACCTTGCCTTCGCTTTTAAATTGATGGCCAGACACTTCTGTAAAGCGCGTTGTGACCTGGAATTCTGCCGCAGGGAAAAAGACCGCCATGAAACGCTTGGTCACCAAATCGTATAATTTTTGTTCGGGCTCAGATAAGTTCTTAGGCACCATCGTGGTAGGAATGATAGCGAAGTGATCGCTGATTTTGGTATTGTCGAATATGCGCTTATTCAGCTTAACCCAATTTTTGTCTAAAATTTGTGAAGCAAAACGCTGATAATTATGGTTTTCAGAAATCGTCTCCAAAACCTGTTTCGCTGTTGCAAGGTAATCCTCTGGTAAGTGACGTGAATCCGTCCTTGGGTAGGTCAATACCTTGTGCTTTTCATACAAAGCTTGTGCCAAACCCAGTGTATTTTTGGCTGAAAAACCAAAGCGAGAATTCGCCTCACGCTGCAAACTGGTTAAATCAAACAACGCGGGTGACATAGACGTGGTTGGTTTGGATTCTTCCTTCACCACTCCTGGTTTATTGCGGCAAGCAGCAACAATCGATTCCGCTGCCGCACGACTCCACAAACGCTCAGCGCGCTTTTCAGGATCGTTTTCTTCTTTTTTGTGTTGCGTATCCAACCAGCGACCATGGTATATCCCAGCTGCACACACAAATTCGGCATGCACTTCCCAAAAATCGCGTGGCACGAAATTTTTAATTTTTTCTTCACGCTCAACCACAATCGACAACGTTGGCGTTTGCACCCTGCCAACAGTAGTCAAATAGAAACCGCCTTCTTTTGAGTTAAACGCCGTCATGGCACGCGTGCCATTAATACCAATAAGCCAATCGGCTTCAGAGCGGCAACGCGCCGCATCCGCCAACGGCATCATGTCTTCATCGCTACGCAAGCGTGTAAAACCATCGCGAATTGCAGTCGGCGTCATCGATTGCAACCATAAACGCTGAATCGGCTGCTTCGCTTTTGCGTATTGCACAATCAAACGAAAAATCAATTCCCCCTCACGTCCAGCGTCGCAAGCATTAATAACTGTGCTGACATCTTTGCGTTTCAATAAACGATTCAGCACTTTCAAACGTGATTCTGTCTTGGCAATCGGACTCAAAGCAAAATTAGGTGGAATAACCGGCAAATTAGCGAAAGACCATTTGCCACGTTTAACATCGTATTCTTCAGGCGCACTAATCTCTAGTAAGTGACCAACAGCAGAAGACACAATGTACTGATCTGATTCAAAATAATCCTCGTGCTTGGTGAAACCACCCAATGATTTTGCGATGTCACTCGCAACAGATGGCTTTTCGGCAATAATGAGGGTTTTAGTCATGACAATCGTCTCGTAAAATGTGCACGGTGCAAAAATTGCTCAATTGCAAATTTCACCTGCTAGATAACTTAAGCGGGCAATGATAAGCGGGTTGCGGGAGAATTCGCAAGAGAGTACCGAAATATTGCATGTCTACGAAGACATACCGGAATTTCTCAATGACGCACCAAAAGCCGATAAATTCCGCCAGGCAAGCACTCTATCCAGCCTTCCAATTCCAAATTCAACAATTGCGCATTGAGTTCAGCGGCATCCAAGCCAGAACGGGCCGCGAGTGTGTCGGTATGGACGGGATCAAAACCCATGGCGGCTAATAACGGTGGCACGTCTACTCCAACAGGCAAAGAAAGCGGCACATGCGTTTTATTGATCGTTTTTTCTGGATTATTTGTTTGCGTTGTTTTAGTTGTATTTATTGCTTTCGCTGTTTTTGTCGTTTTCAAATCATTCGGCAAAAATGCGTAATGACGCAATTCTTCCAGCACGTCTTCCGCCGACTCCACCAATTTTGCTCCTTGCTTGATGAGTTGATGGCAGCCTTTGGACAATGCTGAATGAATGGATCCAGGAATGGCAAATACGTCGCGTCCCTGTTCTGCCGCCATGCGTGCGGTAATCAATGAGCCGGAGCGCGTAGTAGCTTCCACCACCAATATCCCACGCGCCAAACCACTAATAATACGATTACGGCGCGGAAAATTACTGGCAATCGCTGGCATACCCAATGAGTATTCACTCACAATACAACCCGATTCAGCCAAGTGATGTGCCAAACTGCGATTACGTGCTGGATAAACAATATCCAAACCAGTACCAATCACTGCAATGCTGGATCCCAAACCTCGCAAGCCGCCTTGATGTGCCGCCGTATCAATTCCCAACGCCATACCAGAAACAATGCATAAACCGGCTTGACTCAAGACTTCAGAGAATTTCTCCGCATTGGCCACACCTTGTCCGGTAGCGTTACGACTACCCACCACACCTAATGAAGGTGCGGACAATAAATCCACGCGTCCTTTCACGTACAGTAACAAAGGAGGATCGGCAATATCTAACAAGGATTTTGGATATCCTTCATCCGCCAAAGTTAAAACATGATTCTCAGGCTGCTGCAACCAATCGCCTGTTCGTGCGATCAAATCGAGCGTTTCCTTGGAGGGTGGTGCCAACAATGCATTCGCAATCCGTTCAGAAACCACTTTAGTCACAGCAGAAAAACTGGCAGCGAAAATATGGATTGGCAAACCAAATGCTGCCAATAATTTACGTGCTGTTTCTGGGCCAACGCCAGGGATTTGCTCTAGGCGTATCCATTCTGCAATATCATCCGTTGACGATGAAGATGAAGGTAAAAATGATTGAGAGGAGGAAAGAGACATAAAATTATTCCGGAGATCTGGCAACATCACCAATCTGTACTGCATCCGTAACTTGCATAATCAATCCATATGCTAAATGGTTAAACGCACGAAATATCAACATCACACCATATTGCTGATCAGGCAATTTTACTAAGTTATTGTCCAAGTTATTCACTACTTTATTGATCGATTTCGACAATCCAAGCACGCTACCAACATCAACCCCATCCTGCATGCCACGATTAATCACCACCACTTGATGTTGACCGGCGTAAACCATTCCACCATCAACCGCAACGATACGCGCCTCAATCTGCTGCTTGGGCAAATGCGGAACATAATCCGGCAACGATGTCGGCGGTATTGCCAACAACCGGTCACCCACGCCCATTTCCTCTTTGGAATGCTCTACCGTAAACGTGTGTGCTTCATTCGCATCCGTTTCGCCCATGCCAGCACGGCGCTGCAATTTAAGAGTACCTAAATACGTGGCTTCATGCCCAATCAGCTTGTTGGTCACAGGATCAATCAAAGGCTTTCTAATGCGAAATACTTGAAATAACGTATTTTCTTTCACATCACCGGTCACATAAGCTGTATGACCTTTTCCTAAAAAAACACGTCCTTCCTGCGTAGCAACAATACGTGGCGCCATATCAACATCCTGCTCCTCCAAAATAAAAGAATGGATCAAAAAAGGCGCAATCGCATTCTGGTCGATTGTAACAACCGGCGTCTTCTTCACAGATTCAACTCGAATTTTTGGTAATACACGCACATTGGATATTTCGGTTTTGGGTAAAGAATCGCTACTCACCAAATTGGATGAGTGGACTATACCAGCCGCCCATCCAAGCATAAAAACAAGTAAAGGGGTGACTATGCTAAAATTTTTCATGGTTTTCCTTGGTATTCATAGTATTTGTTCCCAGTATTAAGCTCTTCATATTGCGTCGTTTTTTATTGCCATGTCTCTTCTAACTATCCTTCGTTATCCTGACCCACGCTTACATACGGTTGCAAAACCCGTACGTACTTTTGACGATCGTCTGAAAAAACTGGTCGCTGACATGGCTGAAACTATGTATGAATCTGAGGGGATTGGTTTGGCGGCATCGCAAATCAATGTGCATGAACAAGTGATCGTGATTGATCTATCCGAAACACATGATGGCTTATTGACATTCATCAACCCTGAAATTATTTGGACCAGTCCAGAAAAAACGGTTTATCAAGAAGGATGTTTATCCGTACCCGGTATTTATGATGATGTCGAGCGACATGTACAAATCACCGTGCGCGCTTTGGATGCAACAGGACAGTCCTTTGAACTCAACGCTGATGGCTTACTCGCCATTTGCATACAACATGAAATGGATCACTTAATAGGCAAAGTATTCGTGGAATATTTGTCCCCCCTAAAACGTGATCGCATCAAAACCAAAATGCTCAAAGAAGAGCGTCGTGCGAAAAAAGCATCTAATCCATCCTCCAAACAATAATGAAAGTTATTTTTGCCGGCACACCGGAATTTTCTGCTCAAGCACTGCAAGCCTTGCTGGCAGCAGGTTTTGAAGTCCCTTTAGTCTTGACACAAGCCGACCGTCCAGCCGGACGCGGCATGCAGTTACAAGCTTCGGCTGTTAAGCAACTGGCGCTGGCGCATGGCATTCCCGTAGCGCAACCGCTCTCTTTGCGCCTGGATGGCAAATATCCTGATATTGCGAAAACAACACATGATTTGTTGCGTGCCACGCCGCATGATGTGATGGTGGTGGCGGCTTATGGTTTGATATTGCCGCCATCCATACTAGAAATTCCCCCTTATGGTTGCATCAATATCCACGCCTCACTATTGCCACGCTGGCGCGGTGCGGCGCCGATTCAACGTGCAATTGAAGCGGGGGATAGCGAAACCGGCATCACAATCATGCAAATGGATCAAGGATTAGATACTGGCGCCATGCTAATGAAAGAAAGCTTGCCTATCACATCAAACGACACAACAGGCACATTGCATGACAAATTGGCTGCCTTGGGTAGCAAGATGATTGTGGCAGCATTGCGCCAGCTAGCATCACAAAACACTTTGTCAGCCGTACCCCAAACAGAAGCGGGTGCCAACTACGCCGCCAAAATCATGAAGGAAGAGGCTGCGCTGGATTTCACCCAAAGCGCCGAGGTAATCGCCCGCAAAATTCGGGCCTTTAATCCATTTCCTGGTGCTTACGCTGTTTTGCATGGCGTCAACATCAAAATCTGGCGAGCAGAAGTATTGCCAACCATTAATGACCAAGCTGGCAAAGTAGTCTCAGCACACGCAAATGAAGGCATCATTGTTGCTTGCAGCAAGGGTGGTTTGCGATTAATAGAGTTGCAAAAACCGGGGGGAAAACGCTTATCAGCCATTCAATTTTTGCAGGGATTTTCTATGCAGGATGGGCAACTCGCCTAACCTAAGCTGTGTTATATCAAAATCATATTATCCCGATGAATTAATTCTGGCTCTTCGACAAAGCCCAAAATAGCTTCAATTTCAGCAGAAGCATGACGCATGATGCGGCGTGTTTCTGCGCTACTGTAGTTGGCTAAACCACGAGCAATGGCCCGACCATTTTCATCGATACACGTAATCACAGCACCTCGACCAAACTCACCCCTGACTGCTGTCACGCCAATTGGCAACAGAGATTTGCCTTCTTCAAGTAATTTTCGCACAGCACCATCATCCAACACCACTTTACCGGCTGTTTGCAAATGATCGGCCATCCATTGTTTACGCGCGGTTAAGCGGCCAGTTGGGGCAATCAATTGCGTGCCGATTGCCTCACCGCCAGCTAGACGAGTTAACACATTTTTTTCACGTCCCCAGGCAATGACTGTATGCGCACCAGAACTCGCTGCTCGCTTAGCGGCCAAAATTTTGGTTAACATGCCACCACGACCAATGCTACTACCGGCACCACCTGCCATAGTTTCCAAATTCACATCCCCAGCTTGTGCTTGTTGCACCAATTGCGCCTGCGGATCTTTACGTGGATCTGCCGTGTACAAACCATTTTGATCCGTCAAAATAATCAGAGCATCCCCATCAATTAAATTGGTCACCAAAGCACCCAGAGTGTCATTGTCACCAAATTTGATTTCATCCGTAACCACAGTATCATTTTCATTGATGATGGGAATCACGCCCAAACTCAACAAGGTGAACAAAGTGGAACGCGCATTCAAATAACGCTCTCTATCCACCAAATCAGCGTGGGTCAACAACACTTGCGCAGTATGCAAATGATGTTGCTTGAAACTGGTTTCATAAATTTGTACAAGCCCCATTTGTCCTACTGCTGCACACGCTTGCAACTCATGAATAGCGGTAGGACGCTGCTCAAAACCCAGACGTTGCATACCTTCTGCAATCGCTCCTGAACTGACCAAGACCACTTCCTTACCCAGTTTACGCAACTGTGCAATTTGCCATGCCCACAGCGCAATCGCGACACTATCCAAACCCTTGCCATCATTGGTCAGCAAGGATGAACCAATTTTAATAACAATGCGCTGGGCATTCTGTATGACAGATATGGCAGTTATGCTGGGGATGATGGAATTCATGGGTAACAATCTTAACAATCAAATATCATCAATGATTTTGAAACGTGGATCTTGTGGATCGATTGATGCAATACCACGCGCCTCTTCAGTCATTCGCACCTCTTGCTCACGATGTTCAGCCTGACGTTTTTGCTCCAAATGTAGATAAATCGCGTTTACTAACTCATCACAACCATCACGACTGAGTGCGGAAATCTTAAACACAGGGCCCTTCCAGGCCAAGCGTTTTATAAAATCCTTGACCCGTTTTGCGCGTTCCACATCGGGCACCATATCCAGCTTGTTCAATACCAACCAGCGCGGCTTATCAGCCAAGGCAGGATCATATTTTTTTAATTCTTTCACGAGTGCTTTAGCTTGTTTAACCGGATCGATATTTTCTTCAAATGGCGCCAAATCAACGATGTGCAACAACAAACCCGTGCGCTGCAAATGACGCAAAAACTGGATTCCCAATCCCGCACCCTCCGCCGCCCCCTCGATCAGACCAGGAATATCTGCAATCACAAAACTTTTTTCGTGACTGACACGCACCACACCTAAGTTTGGATGCAAGGTCGTAAAAGGATAATCAGCGATTTTGGGACGTGCGTTCGATACGGCTGAGATAAAAGTCGATTTACCCGCATTCGGCATACCTAGCAAACCCACATCTGCCAGAACTTTTAATTCCAAGCGTAATTCACGTCGCACACCTTCTTTACCATCAGTTTTTTGGCGCGGCGCACGGTTAGTCGAACTTTTGAAATGAATATTACCCCAGCCGCCTTCCCCCCCTTTGGCCAGCAATTCCGTTTGCCCATGCTCGACCAAATCGGCCATGATTTCACCGGATGCATGATCAACGATTAACGTGCCCACCGGCATGCGCAACATGATGTCATCCGCGCCCTTGCCATAGCAATCCGAGCCACGGCCATGCTCGCCATTTTTAGCTTTGTGTAATTTGGAAAAACGAAAATCCACCAGCGTGTTGACGTTGCGATCCGCTATCGCATAAATGCTGCCGCCTCTGCCACCATCACCGCCGTCTGGACCACCAAAAGGCCGGAATTTCTCGCGGCAAAACGAGGCGCAACCGTTTCCTCCGTCACCCGCAATGACTTCGATTTTTGCTTCGTCAATAAATTTCATGTTTTGCCGCCAAAAAAGTAAAAGGCCCCACTGTACGCAGAGCCTTTTTTACATCATTCATTACATC
>CAZMPS010000004.1:0-294 GCA_964568305.1 uncultured Burkholderiaceae bacterium | reverse complement strand
GCCTTACCTATTTGCAATATTTACGCTGCTGCAGGAACAACCGTCACAACCTGACGTTGTGGTGCGCCTTTGATGACAAATTGTACTTTGCCAGCAACCAATGCGAATAAAGTATGGTCTTTGCCCATACCCACGTTTTCACCAGCGTGCACACGTGTGCCACGTTGACGAACGATAATGCCGCCAGCGTTGATCGCTTGACCGCCGTATACCTTTACACCAAGTCGTGTTTATTCTTAATCACGACCGTTTCGCGTAGTGCCGCCGCCATTTTTATTTGCCAATTAAGAAACC
>CAZMPS010000003.1:20162-26961 GCA_964568305.1 uncultured Burkholderiaceae bacterium | reverse complement strand
GACGATGCCAGCCCTTATTTGTTGGCTAATGTACCAATGCGGAGTGCATCGGAAAATTTGCATACTTTGATTGCCGGTGCGCAAGGAACTGGCAAATCGCAGCAATTCTTTGCGCTTATGAAGCAGGTTAGGGCGCGTGGAAAACGCGCAATTGTCTACGACCCATCCGGTGAATTTACACAAGCATTTTATCGTGAGGGTAAAGATATTCTAATGAATCCGTTAGATGGTAGAAGTCCGAACTGGAATATTTGGAACGAAATTGAAAAAGACTACCATTTTGACAATATGGCCAATGGCCTGATTCCAGATCCAGCTGAGGCCGACCCGTTTTGGGCGAAAGCGGGCAGAATGGTTTTAAAAGACGTATACAAGGTTTTGGGGCGCGAAGGGAGGCGCACGAATCGTGATTTGTATAACGCAATTGCCAAAAGCAATCTGGCCGAAATGCATGCGTTATTGGCTGGCGAAGCAGGTGCTACATATGTTGATCCGATTACGGAAAGAACCGGCATGTCTTTGAAAATGACTGTCCAGAACCAGCTTGAAGCTTTCCGTTTTTTACATGATGAGGGTACGTTATTTTCAATAAGGAAGTGGATACAAGATGAGTCCGACTCATGGATGTTCATTACTGCGCGTGAAGAATTACGAGAAGCCTTAAATCCTGTACTGTCATTATGGATTGATACAGCCATGAAAGCAGTGCTATCACTGGATGCTACGCACAAAGAGCGGCTTTGGTTTTTTCTTGATGAATTGCCCACATTGCAAAAGCTCGATATCTTAAAAATGGTACTTACCAACACAAGAAAATATGGTTTGTGCTGCGTGATTGGCGTACAAGATTTTTCGCAGGTTTATGAAATTTATGGACGTGATTTGGCGAAAACTATTATTTCTGGTTGCCAGACAAAGCTGTTGTTGCGCGTCACTGATGGTGCTGCTGCTAAGCTGATGTCAGAACTTATCGGGCAAGCCGAGGTAGACGAAAAGGATGAATCACTAAGTTATGGTCTGAGTGCATCACGTGATGGCGTGAGCGTTTCTGCAAAGCGTTGTTTGCGGGAGATAGTTCTTACGTCAGAGATACTGACTTTGCCTGATATGCATGGTTATTTGGTGATTCCTGGGGACTATCCAATTGGGCGCGTAAGCTATGGTTACGTACCCTCAGCAAAGATTGCGGAAGGATTCGTAGAGCGTGTTGGGTTCAATGTTTTATTCGAGACTGAGCATCAGGAGCAACAGCAAGAAATGCATGAGGATTCTGTGCATACGGCTTCGACTAGCGTTGTAATTGATGTCGATACTGGCGAAAGAATTGGCACCCGTGAACAGGTTTTACGTGCGAAAAATGATAACGAGCCACCACAATCAACAGAAAAACCAAATCCGTTTGCAGATATTTTCTGATATCGAAAATGCTAGTTGGTGCGTTTTAAGTAAGTGTCAGTATTCAATAGGAAAAAGGGGGAAACGTGATAAGTATGCATAACGTCTCAAGCGCGGGTCAGGCACTTCACTATTTTTCCTCAGACAATTACTACACAAAGGACGAAGGATTAGAAAAATCAGAATGGTTTGGTAGGGGAGCCGAGGTACTTGGTTTAACTGGGCAGATTGACAGACAGGCTTTCTTTGATGTGTTGAATGGCAAAATTGATGGCCAGGAACTTGGCAAATTGGTGTTGGGTGAAAAAACGGGCCAAACTGAACGCGACCATCGACCAGGAACCGATATCACGTTTTCTGCTCCTAAAAGTGTGTCGCTGTTGGCAGAGGTTGCTGGAAATAGTGAGGTACGCGAAGCGCATGAAGCTGCCGTCAAAAAAGCACTTCTCTACATTGAATCCGAGCTTATTTATACGCGTCAAATGAAGGATGGCCAGATTAAAGCTGTGAAAACTGGCAATTTGATAGTGGGGATGTTTCGGCATAACACGAGTCGCGATCTTGATCCTCAAACGCATACCCACGCTGTTTTGATGAATGCAACGCGTCGCGCAGATGGAGTGTGGCGCAGCTTGACCAATGATGAGATTTTCAAAGCACAGCGCATCATTGGGGCAATTTACACAGGAGAATTAGCCCAACGTCTTCAGGAGTTGGGTTATGAGTTGCGCCGTACCGACGACAGAGGTAATTTCGAAATTGTGGGCGTGACTCGGGAGCAGATTGAACATTTCAGCAAACGTCGGGCAGAAATTGAAACATCTTTGAATGCTAGAGGCGTAGATATCAACAACGCCAGTGCCCAGGATAAAGAGAATGCTACGCTCATGACACGGGCCAAAAAAGTGGATGTGGATCATGACCTTTTAATTTCCGATTGGAAAAACAGAGCCAATGCGGTTGGATTGAAGTTGCCTGAAATAGTAGCAAAAGCCAAGACGATGCGAGGGCAGGGCGGTATCGTGCGCGAAGATAGGCTAAATGGTAGGCAGGCGATGGAATTCGCAGCAGCGCATTTGATTGAGCGCGAAGCTGTAGTCGCTAAAGAAGATTTATTGCGTACAGCTTTAGAGCATGGCATTGGTAGGGTATCGCCGACTGCTGTACAAAATGCTTTTGAAAAGCTAGAGCTCGAAGGTCATCTGATTCGGTTGCCAGACGGTCAGTACACGACTAAAAAAATGCTAGGTAGCGAAGAATGGGCGCTTGAACAGGTGCGAGTACAAAAAGGTCAGACGCAGAGCATTATTTCACCGAGCACTATATTTAAGCACTTGGCCAGAATAGAAGGTCGCCAGGGCTTTAAATTTACTGAAGGGCAGAAAGAGTCTATTTCCAAGGTACTTACATCCACAGATCGATATGTCGCCGTACAGGGCTTAGCCGGAACAGGTAAGACCACGATGCTTAAATCATTACGTGAGTTGGCGCAAAACGAGGGTTACACCGTGCGAGGTATGGCCCCGACAGGAGCCGCGAGCAAAATACTGGCCAGCGAAACAAAGATTGCTACCGACACTATTGCAATGTTTCAAATCAAGGAGCGACAGCTACAGAAAGATATTGAATTTGCAAAGCAATATGCGTCGGATTTTGTACGAAAGAATGAACTCTGGATTGTCGATGAGAGTTCTTTTTTATCGCAGCGGCAGAAATCGCAGCTTGACTATATGGCCATCAAAGCAGGTGCCAAGATAGTGTATTTGGGCGATGCCTTCCAGCTGCAAGGTGTGGAAGCGGGTAAGCCGTTTGAATTAGCGCAAAAGGAGGGCATTGAAACAGCCTATATGACTGAAATCAGCCGTCAAAAGACACCTGACCTGAAGGTTGCTGTAGATATTATTGTTGGGCGAGATCAAGTCGAAGAGGGTGGAAATCTGACAGCAATTGAGCTAAAGCACAATGCACGTGCTTTTGAGTACATGGACAAAAATGGAATGGTACGTGAAATCAAGAATGATGGTCTGGTGAGTACTATGGTGAAAGACTTTCTTGAGATGAGTAAGGTTGAACGTGAGCGCACCATCATTATCACAGCCTATAACGAGGATCGGCACCAAATAAATGCTGATGTTCGGGATGGTTTGAAAAAATCAGGGGAGTTGTCGTACAGCGAGCAAACTAAGGAAATTTTCATCTCAAAAGGTTGGACGCGAGCCATGATAAAAGAAGCGCAGTATTACCAGATTGGTGATGTGGTGCGGTTCGGTCGTGATTATAAGCAAGTCGCTGCATCCAAGGGAGAGTACATGCGGGTGATGTCTACCGATGTTTCGAATGGTGTGGTGAAACTGCAGAAAGAAAGTGGCTCAACCATTATTTGGGAGCCAAAAAAATATAACAATGTGGAAGTTTATGATTCTGATATGCGCGAAATTGCCGTGGGTGACTTGATACGTATCACACGGAATGATGGGATATTTAAAAATGGTGAGGTGGTACAAGTGTCAAACATCTCAGGCGACAGGGTGATTTTGGAGCTGAAACAAGGGAATGTTACTAGTAAGCACGAAGTCAATTTAGCGCAAAGCAAACATTGGGATTATGCCTACGCATCGACTGTTCATGCATCTCAGGGCGCAACACAATACCGCACGATGTTTCATATCCGTGCGCCAGAATCAGATAATGAGCGCAAGCAAGCCCAACAATTGGCCAATATGGCTAAGATATTTGGAAATCGCAGTTTTTATGTTGGATCGACGAGAGCGAGTCATAGGCTGGTGATTTATACCAACGACAAAATCGTGGCGGCAAATGTGATTTCAGCTCAGCAGGATAAAACGAGTACTGTTGAAATTTTACGTCGTGAAGGCATCAAGCAGAACCGGTATCTGGGTGTTTCGAGATAAAGAACCACCGAAATAAATCTACTGGACTTCCCCTAGTTTAGTAGACATTTCTGTTCTGCGCATGTACTGTTGAAGCAGAAACGGGGAAATAGGTCTGAATTTTTTTGCTTTTTTATTATTCATAAATCAAATTAAAGCTACGTAAATGGATATTAATTAATTGTAGTTTGATTCAGATTAGATTTGAGCTGGTACATTTGAAATAGGCAAGTCGATAATAATTTGCGTGCCAGTATTCAAAGCAGAATGTATTTTTATTTGTCCTTCCAGGCTATAGACACGCTCACGCATTCCGATTAAGCCGATGCCAGGTTCCATAGTATTTAGATCAAATCCTTTACCATTGTCGTTAATCTCGATTCGTAGTGTTTTTATTTCTTCGATAAATTTGAGATGTACGCTTGCTTCGGATGCTTCGGAATGTTTAACCACATTTGATAGCGCTTCCTGAATTAATCGATAAGCAGTTATAGACAACCCTCCATCTAAATCAGAAAAATCGCCTTTGGTCTGGAATGCAAACTGGCAGTCAGGATGAATTTCATCATAATAATTCACCATTTCTTCAACTGCGCCTTGTAGGCCGAGCATGTCGATGACCTCTGGTCGTAAGCGTCGCACGATATTGCGACACAATGTGTACACTTCGCCCGTGAGTTGAATAATAAATTGCGCTTTGTTTTTTACTGCTTCGGTGGTGGGAGTTGCTTGCTCTT
The DNA here is from genome assembly GCA_964568305.1 of uncultured Burkholderiaceae bacterium. GTDB lineage: Bacteria > Pseudomonadota > Gammaproteobacteria > Burkholderiales > Burkholderiaceae_D > JAGKXB01. The sequence goes on along the minus strand of CAZMPS010000003.1, from coordinate 21,938 downwards.
TATTGATAAGGTCAAGGATGTGTGGTGATTGAAGTCGGGCGACAATGAGGGAGGCATTGAGTTGATCATGGAGTTCAATGGCAATATTTTTTCTTTCTTCTTCAACTGCTGAATTGACTTGTTGAATTAACTTTCTTTTTTCAGCTCCAGCTTTTAGTGCTTCATCTCTTGCCTCTTCTAATGCCTGTGTTCTGGTAAGGACTTTTCCTTCGAGATTTTGTTTGAGCTGATACAAACTTTCTGCCATATCGATGATGGTAGTTTGTAGATCGCCTATTTCACCTCCAGTTGTCACTGTAAGTGGAATTTCATATTGTCCTTCGCGGATGCGGCGGAGCGCGGATATGGTGGCAGCTAAAGGTTTGGTTAAGCTGCGTGCTAGAAAGATACCTACCAATATGCTTAGTAATAAGAAAATACTAGCGATTGATGTGCCAATGAAAATGCGCTTTCGCTTGCCTTCCAGCATGCTGGATGGTGACATTGTCAATCGCACAAAGCCGACAACTTTTTCTATGTGCGTGTCTGGTTGATGATCGACAGTAGCTGAATAGGAAGGATTATCTTGCCCAAATGGATTGAACTGAACAAGTTCTTGCCTGATTGGCATTTCAAAGATTTGCATTTTGTTACTGGCTTGGTTTTTATCGAGCAGATTAACTAAAGATTTTTTATTTGGGTCTAGTATTTCAATTCTATAAATACTTTTATCCGTTTGAAGCAGTCCTTTTATTGTGCGCTCAAGATAAGCAAAGTTGCCAGAAATCATGCCGTATTGGCTACCGTGTGCCAAAGTCGATGCAATAATATTGCTGCGCTCTTCCAAATCTTCTTGAATTTCTGTGAGGCGAGAAAGGTATGACCAAAATATGACGGAGATAATCATGGCAAGCGGAATAAGCGTAATGACGCTCATGCGTGTCTTGATCCCCCAATTGTGCCAATTCAAAATTTTCACTGTGCCCTTGCTCCTGATTTCCGAGAAAATGCCCTAACGCTGTTTCAATCATCTACCGAGTATTGAACTACGTTACACGCTTATCTTTCCGGTTTTTCTCGTCAACTTTTTACACTAGGGCTCAATAAGTCCATGTTTAACGGCTAATCTTGTAATATCAGCTGGACGATGTATGCCCAGCTTTTCTTTGATTGTTTGACTAGTGTTACTAATGGTTTTAGCTGATAGGGTTAGTTCTTCTGCAATTTCTGTATTAGTTAATCCTTGTGCCATCAGTTTGAAAATTTCAATTTCCCTGGCTTCTAGTTGTGATTGAGGTGAAACATCACCTCGTACCGATAAGGCAGCTAATTTTTCAGCGACTTTGGGAGGGAAGTACAGCTCACCTTCGTGAACACGTTGAATTGCTGTTGCAAGTTGTAGAGGGTCGCAGCTCTTGGTAACAAATGCGTGGCCACCAAGTCGGTAAGTTTCTTTAATTAAGCAATCTTGGTCAAATTGGCTTAAAAAGATAATTTTGGCACCAGGAAATCTTTGCAAAACGTTTTTTGCCGCGTCTAAGCCAGATAATTTCTCACCAAACCTCATATCGAGCACTAAAACATCAGGGAGCAATTCTTGATATTGTTTAATTGCATCTTCCGGTGTGCTGGCTTGGCCAATCACTTTTATCCCATGATCTGTTAATGACATTGTGAATCCCATCATGATCAGAGGATGATCGTCGGCAAGTAGGACACGAATAGATTGCATTTATTTGCTCTTCTGTTTATTTCAGGGTATGAATTCTTCCAATTATTTGGCAAATTAGTTGCTAC
>CAZMPS010000003.1:4375-20152 GCA_964568305.1 uncultured Burkholderiaceae bacterium | reverse complement strand
ACATTGTGGCATTAGATTTTGCCTAAATTCCCCTCATTATCTCACGGTTGTATTTTTCTTTCTCAGAAGAACTATGACTGTCAAAGATCACCATTTGTATTGATTTCTGAAGATTATAAGAAAAATGGCTCTTCAGATAAGCCTGAATTTTTCGCAGATTAAAAGAAATGCTTCGCAGTAAGCATCATAATAATTTGTTGACAGCAATAAATTATTCCATATACTTGCAATTTAAATTGCTATTACATAGCAATAATTTATACATAATTTGCGCATAATTTCTTGGTATTTAAAAACACGATGATTGGCACAATAAATCTGATGTCGCAATATTTAATCTCGTATTTAAGGTGATTAATGGCGTCATGCATCATACGTTACCCCAGATTTGTGATTGCCATTAGTCTTGCCGTTACAAACAACATGGTGATGGCTACTTCCTCAATCAATTCCAGTTTTGAAGAATCGTATCCAACTATTCGTGTTTTTGACATCACGCAATTTGGTATGCAGGGAGATAAGAAATATATTTTTTGCGAAGGAGCAGATTGCCCAAACCACACGATCAAACATATCAGTGAGCCACAAACATTCCTCGTGACACCAACGCGTGTAGAGGAAAAACGGTCTGTTGCAGATTCACCAGCATCGATCAAGCCGAATTCAGCATTAAAACTAAAAAAGCATAAGGCTCGCATGCCTGCGAAAAAGGCATGTTAGCCCTTGCATTGTTGCGCCTTTTCTTTGCGTAACCCTTCGCGCAAGGCCGTGTCTCGCGGAATTTTGAATTTGAAGGGATAAATAATGGAGAAATTTGATATGGTTTCAGATCGTAAAACAATCACCGCACAGAGCGAAGCGCACCAATGGTTGAGGGTATTCATCTATTTAGTCGTCATCATGATATTGATGATGATGGTGTCGCATGCTTATGCCAGTGATGGTGCGGAATTTCAGGCTGCCGCAGACAAATTTGAATCTTGGATTAAGGGTAATTTGGGAAAACTTGCTGCCTTCATTGCTTTGGCTGTGGGGGCAATTGTGGCTGCTGTGAAAAAAGACTGGACTTGGTTTTTGGGAGCCGTTGTGCTCGCTATTGGTATGGGCATCCTGACCGGAATTGTGAACGCTAGTTTCACAGCAACTATTTAACCATACGGCCATGTTACAGCACGATTTATCTCATTACATTCCACGCAGGTTGGATGATAAAGGCAAATTTTTATTTTGGGATCTTGACGTCGCATGTATGGCCTTGCTCGGAATGCTTTTAGGTGTGGCTACTGAATATCGTATTTTAGGATTGATTGCCGGTATTTTCATGGCCTATGGATATAGCAAACTCAAAGCCGGAAAACACCCTGGGATGGCGGCGCATTTGCTTTACTGGTTCACAGGAATGCCCGAGCCAAAAGAATTACCTAAGTCGTACATGCGAGAGCTAAACGGATAGTTCTATGACACCAGCAAATGCAATTAATGAAAGAGATGCGCTGAAAAGTCAGGTGAAATTTCTTCGTGTAGTGATTGTAGGTTTGATTGGTTTGAATCTTGTGCTGTTGGGCGTAGAAGCTTACACACTTATGCGTGAGACCGTCACTATCGTTCCTCCAGAAGTGCGCCGACCCTATGAAATAGGTGCTGACTACGCTAATAAAGATTACTTATCAGATATGGCGGGATATGTTCTTGACAAGGTGTTAACAGTTACCCCAGAGACGGTGAATTACAACAACAAAATCATACTCAAGATGACGCACCCAGATGGTTATCCTGCTTTGAAAATAGCGCTTGATGCAGCTGCGCTAAGAATCAAGCAGCAACATATCACGACAATTTGGGTTCCAAGAAACGAGAAGGTTGATGAGCGTACAAAAACTGTTGAAGTCAGTGGGCAAATGAAGACATTTATTGCGGACAAGCCGACTTCTCAGCATGACAAAACCTATTTGGTTGAATTCAACATCACTGTATCGGGGCGTCTTTATGTATCAAAAATTGAAGAAATCATTAAGCGTGATCCTGCTGCTGCCAAGCTTGTTGCTCCACCTTGATGTTTCAGCAGTGCAATTGATAGAAGGCAGTGAGCGCAACCATGTACAGGTCAATATTTCTGCTCGTGAGCAAAATCGTTTGGCCATTGAAGGCCGTCGGATTGGTACCGTAGTGCCTTCACAAAAAGGTGTTCTAACCTACGTCAAGGATGAAGCTGCTGGTGCATTGTATTTCACCTTGGCTGGTGAAATTCCTAGCCAAGCGGCTATGACATTATTTGTGACTGACGAACAGAACCCATCGACCACATACAAGTTGATTTTGCTTCCAAGACCGATTGCAAGCGAAGAAATCATTATTAAACCAGTTACTGAACGCATAGCTGCGGCATCACGCAAAGATGGGGATGGTCGAGCACTAGCGTATCAGCGCCGTGCAAAAGACATGATTTTGATGATGGCTGATGAAGAAAGTCAGGATACCGAATCCATCATTTTGAATCAGGAAATTCCGCTTTGGAAAGAAGGGCGTCTTGTTCTGCTTTCAAAACGATTAGAAGGTGATTTGTTGGGTGAAAAATATCGACTGACGAATGTGTCAGGCAGCGATATGTTGCTCGCGGAACAGGAGTTATACCGTCGCGGTGTTATTGCCGTCTCGATTGAAAACATGAATCTTCCCATAGAGGGACAGACTTTGATTTTCATCGTGCGCGGGAGAAAAGAAAATGAATGATCCCAATGCACAAGTGAAAAAACGTCAGTTAATGCTTGTGGTCGGATCAATTTTCGTCATTTTTTTGCTCATGGTCGGCGGCATGTTTTTCTTTGAAAAAGGGCCGACAGTACGGCATGAAAAACCAAAAACAGTATCAATCACAGCACCGGGGACTGTGGAAGACAAAGATGCCTGGATGGCGCAGGAAGCTGCTAAATCGCAGAGTAATAGCATCCAAATTAATGAGCTAAAAGCAATGCTGCTCAAGCAGCAAGAACAGCAGGCGCTTCAAAAAAAACTGCAAGAGGAATTGGAAAATAAATCAAAGATCGGGAATAGCTACGATAACCGTAAGAATGAATTACCCCCTGTAAGCCAACCTTTGCCAGTTCCTAAGGGAGGGAGTTTACATACTCCTAACACGGGAGTGGGTATGCAGGACACCAACCTTGTACCGCCATTAAATTCCCCGCTCAATTTGCCTTTGATAGAAGTGAAAAAGCGTGAGCTGGAGATTATCCAATTTAATAGTGGCAATGCAAAACCAGATTTACCAGAGGGCAATGCGGTCAAAAAGTTGAGTCAATCAGCCAATGCGCATATCAATAACAGCATTGAATTTATTCCGGCGGGTTCATTTATTCGCGTGGCATTGCTAAATGGAATTGATGCGCCGACTGGTGGGCAGGCACAAAGTAATCCATTACCAATCGCTTTGCACGTTTTGGATACCGCCAATCTGGCCAATAAATACAAACTTGATATCAGAGATTGTCGTTTTATTGCGGCTGCTTGGGGTGATTTAAGCAGTGAAAGAGCGATGGCACGCATTGAAACTTTGACATGCATCATTAATGGTGAAACGGTTGAATTACCTGTTAAGGGGCAGGTGATCGGGGAAGATGGCAAGGCAGGTATTCGTGGTCGTTTGGTGACCAAGCAGGGTCAGATTTTGGCGAATGCATTACTGGCGGGTATCGCTAGCGGTATTGGCAAAGCATTTCAGCAATCTGCAACAACGCAAAGCGTGAGTACGCTGGGCGTGACTTCAACCATTCAGTCGGATGATGTCGCTAAGGCTGCCATTGGATCTGGTGTCGGTAACGCTGGGACTGCACTCGAACAATATTATCTGAAGGCTGCCGACAAACTATATCCAGTGATCGAAACCGATGGCGGACGTATGGTTGAAATTCTTGTGACTAAAGGCGCAGTCTACAACGGGAAATCTACAAACATCGGCGGTAATTACAAGGGAATGCTCAAGCGTGCCGACTTAAATTCCAGGAACTATAGAGATGAAAATTAATACATTCATGGCTGTCCTCGCATTAGCTGCACCAATTTCTCTCGCTTTTGCGCAAGCATCTGTTGTGCCACTTGATACCGATCCTGTCGTGAAAGCTGTGGGGGATAAATTTAGGGCGATGTATCCGAAAACGGCATTTGGCACGATCCGTGCTTCAGAAATTGCTGGTTTGTATGAAGTGGTTATGGGTCAAAACGTTGCTTATACAGACATTACAGGCCGATATTTTATTTTTGGGCACTTGTTTGACATGCAGAATCAAGTGGACATCACTGCTCAGCGCAAGCAAGAGTCTCAGGCCAACCGTAAAGCTGAATATCCAGCGCAGTTTTTGAATAATGCAATCAAAGTCGTAAAAGGTAATGGCAGTCGTCAGCTGGCGATATTTTCCGATCCAAACTGCCGTTATTGCAAAAAATTAGAACAAGAGTTGCAGAAACTCGACAATGTGACGATTTATATCTTCATGTACCCAGTACTGGGAGAGGATTCAAAGACGCTTTCAACAGCGATTTGGTGTGCCCCAAATCGTATTAGCGCATGGAACGACATTATGTTGGGCCAGAAGCGGCCTACGCTAGTCTCTTGCGTGACACCGATTAACGATAACGTTGTACTAGGAGCACGGCTAGGTGTGACGGGTACGCCTACGTTGATTACTACGGATGGTCGTGTATTACCAGGCGTGGTGCCAGCTGACAAAATCAACGAATGGCTGGGAGATGGAAAGTGAAGAAGCTGGCCATCATTACTGTCGGTGTGATGCATTTAGTCGGGTGCGGCAGTTTGTCAGGATTTGACGCTGGTAATACATTTTCTTGCCAGGCACCATCGGGTGTGCTGTGCGAATCCATGACAGGAATTTACAAGAATTTTGAACAAAACAATTTACCTAACCAGCGCCCTAACAAAAATAAAGCCGATGGCATTGCACCTGCAGAACCAGCCCATGTGAAAAACGAAAGCGTGCTAACCAGACCTATTTATAGCGGCACACCTATTCGTAGCGCACCACGAGTTCTACGTGTGTGGTTTGCTCCTTGGGAAGATACTGATGGTGATTTGCATGATCAAAGCTATGTTTATCTATCTATTGATGCCGGTCGATGGTTGATCGAGCATAACCGGCGTCGTATCCAGGATGCATATCGTCCTGTTCGTGCTCCTTCCCCATTAAAAGCTCCGGTGGCATCTGTTCCAACTGGGGTAGGCGTTGCGAATTCACCCTCTGTCTCTGTACATGGTGGCATGGAATCGATTGGCACGGTGCAAAGCCGTCCAAACGAACAAAATGCAGCCTCAATGTTGGGCGGCATTCAAATGCTGGGCCAAATTGGCCAGGCTGCCCCAAATGACGGTCGCAATAACGTGCCTGAACGTGACTAATCAGCCAACATTGACGGGGTGACTGGATGGAACAAACATTCATAGAAAAAGCCAAAGAAACAATGACGCGGGTGTGGCAGGAACATATTCTTGGCAATACACCAGATGTAGGGATGGAGGCTGCGCCCGTTATTGCTTCAAATAATTTACTAAGTGGAGAATCTGGCCAGACTGTGCACACGGTTGCAGCTGGATTGCATGGTATTCACAATATTCTTCAATACGACCAGTACGATGAAAAGACTGGGCTTTTTTATAACGATCATTCTGTTGCATTTTGTTTTGAAGTCATTCCTCAAACTGGTGCAGACGAGGAAATGGCGAAGCGATTGAATACATTGTTTACGCCGCTTCCGGCTGGCTTTGGAATGCAATGGACGTTGTTTGGTACGCCTGTTTTAGATGAGCAGCTTGAAGCCTATTTAGATCAAAGACATATCGCGGTGGATAAGGGATTAACCACGCCATTTTTTCAAGAACTGGCTCAGCGTCGTATTGATCACATTCGTAAAGAAGCAGGGCGACCGCTGTTTCCAAATGACAATTACGTAGTGAAGAATATTCGTCTGATTTTTTCCATCACAAAGGCGGGCAAAATCAGTGATATGCGGTTGGCTAACGACATGTATGAATTGCGCGAAACCTTACGCTCATCCTTACGTGTGGCTAGTTTGCCTAGTTTTGCTTTTGATGCTGAAGCATTGATTCGCTTTCTTTGGCCGATTTTAAATCCGCATTACATGTTTAGCGCAGAAAATTTACCTGAGCTGCGCTACGACCCAGCACGCTCTATCAAAGATCAAGTTACGTTGTTTGGGCATCATGTGCGAGTCAAATCCAGTGATGTACTATTTGGTTTGCCCCCCGAACGGGAAGATGAAGAAGACAAGCGTATTGCGATGCGTGGATTTAGTGTGTTGCAGTATCCGCAGAAAAAAGAATTGTGGGAAATGGCTAATATCATTGGTAGTTTTTTCGATGATGGTTTGCAGTATCCATGCCCATTTATTATTTCGGGCGGAGTTTATACCATTGACCCAACTATTGTAGAAAGCAAAGCACAGCTCAAATCAGCGCGATCTAAACAAAATGCAAAGTCCAAGATGGCCGAATATCAGCCAGAACTGGAATCGCAAAAGAACGATTGGGATGTCGTGATGCACCAACTTAATCAGGGTGGCACGATGTGTGAGTTGTACCACACGCTGATTTTGTTTGCTCCTAAACCAGCCATGAATAGGGCTGCGCAAATCGCAATTAATATCTGGCGCAGCGAGCGTTTCTTTTTGGCACCATTGCAATCGTTGCATCTTGTCGCTTTATATGCGTCACTACCTATGACTTTGACCCAGTCTGTTCGGGACGACCTGGAAAAGATGCGTGTGATTACGACCAAAACGACGGTGAATGCCGTTGACCTAGCCCCCATCATTGGTGAATGGAAGGGTGCGGGTGATCCCGTAATGATGTTTTTTGGGCGTCGTGGCACGCCGACATTTGTAGATTTTTATTCCAATCAACAAGGCAACTACAACGTTTTTGTAGCAGGAGTATCCGGTTCTGGAAAATCTGTTGCTATGAATGAGGTGGTATCAGCCTATCGTGGTATTGGCGCACGCGTCTGGGTGATTGATGTGGGGCGTAGTTATCAAAATCTGATTTCGCTGCAAAAGGGAACCTTCATTGAATTTACCCCGGAATCAAAAATGTGTATCAACCCATTTAGTTGGGTTGGTGAAGATAATGATTTGGATTTCAAGGCAGAAATGCGGTTATTGAAGCCGATGATCGGGCGCATGTCATCGCCTAATGCGCAACTCAATGAATATCAATATTCCATTATTACTGAAGCAATTACGGGTGTTTGGAATGACTATGGGCAAGCGACTAATCCAACGCTTATTCAAAAGTACTTGTTAGAAAAAATCAAAAACGAATCTGGCAGCACCGAACGTGTGGCGTTCGAGTTGGGTAAACAACTTCAACCATTTACGCAAGATGGCATCTACGGAAATTACTTCAATGGCCGTGCAAATTTGTCTCTTGATGATGACATGATCGGCCTGGAATTGGAGGAGTTAAAAAACGCACCGGAATTACGTCGCGTTATATTGTTTGTACTCACTTCGCGTATTGCGCACGATATGTATTTGTTTCGTGATCGTAAAAAACTGTGTCTTGTAGATGAAGCTTGGCAGCTTCTTGGCGCAGACAAAGAAACAGCTGAATTTATTGAAGAAGGCTATCGCCGGGCTCGTAAATACAACGGAATTTTTTGTGTGGGAACACAGGGCATTGAAGATGCTTACAAAAATGATGCCTCACAAGCAGCGTACAACAATGCTGACTGGAAAATTTTGCTGCGCCAGGATCGCAAGAATTTAGAGAAACTGATCGAAGATGGGGTAGTGAATCTATCGCCAGCCATCAAACGCATGTTGTTGTCGTTACGTACTGAAAAAGGGCGTTTCTCTGAAATGTTAATTTCATCTCCGAATGGAGATGCTGTCGTACGTCACATTCCCGATCCATTTTCACTTTTAATGGCATCAACGAATGCTGCAGATTATAACGAGTGCCAGGCACTGCTAAAAAGTGGGTATTCCACTATGGAAGCCATGCAGATTATGCTGAGCCGACGAGGGGAAGAGACGCGAGGTTTGAACGGCGGCAGGAGGCATCTCAATGGATAAACAATCCAACAGTGTTGAAGCACTCACTCCAGTTGCCAATGATTCAGTCGTCGAACCAAAACTTGGGCGTGATGGGATTGGTTTGTTGTCCAACGCCTTGGTTGCCACGTGTTTTACGCTGATTGCGTTAACACCTATTGCCTACATCATTTACAAGCACATGCCGCCGCAAGTGGCGACTGTTGATTTGCAAAAAATTGTGGAGGAAGACCAGAAGCGTCTGCTCGATTTAATAGGCGCGACAGGTGGTAATGTTTCTGACGCTAAGCGTGCGATAGGCGAAAGAATGACTGCCGAATTTGCTAAACGCCTGTCTAAGGCTGTGGAACAACTTGGTCAGGAATGTCATTGCGTGATTGTTAATAAAGCTGCGCTTTTAGCTGGTACGGCAACGGATTACACCGATTTGGTGCGGGAGCGCATCAAAAAATGAACGTAAAACGCATTTATCTTGGTTTGTGCGGGATGGCATTCACGATCGTAGTAGGAATGTGGATTTCTACGGCTTATTGCTATTACATGGTCAATTTGTCTCATAGCTTACCGGGTAAGTTGTATGTTGTCCGTAAAGGTGGGCAAATCAAGCAGGGTGATTTAGTGGCATATCGCTGGCATGGTGGTGCGCATTATCCAGCGGGTACGACATTCATCAAGCAATTGGTGGGCATGCCTGGTGATGCGGTGAAGCGTCGTGGTATGGCCGTTTTTGTAAATGATGTGTATATCGGCATTGCCAAACAAAAGTCACAAGCGGGTGTGCCGCTGACACCAGCCGCAGAAGGTGTGATTCCAAAAGGCGAGTACTTTATGGCTACGCCTAGTCCAGACAGCCTTGATTCTCGCTATTCCTTATCTGGAAATATCAAACAGTCCGAAGTGATCGGGAGAGCTTATGAGATTTTCTAAGCTGCTTTTGATCATTTGCTTTGGCACCTTACTTTCGACTGGATACGCAGAATCGATTGGCACCATTGGTCAGACTTACGCGATAGATGAAGAGTCTGCCCTTAAGATGATGATGGAAAAATTACGTCAGAAAGAGCGCAGCGGCGAAATAAAGAAATATCAAAAAGAAGCCATCAAACGCTCTTTAAATAGCGTAAAACACATGCCGCCAGTACAGGGTATTGGTACGGTTACCGTAGGTGCGCAGCGCATGATTGACCCGACTGTCTATTATCCTCAAGCGATTACAACAGAAGAGGGACGGGTTGTGGTGCCAGCAGGCGCCAAAATCAATCCATTGCTGATTACTCGTCTAACAAAACGACTCGTATTTTTTGATGGCCGTGATCCAGAACAAGCGGCTGCAGTTCGTCGTATGGTGCAACGTGAAAGCACCAGAATCAAACCTATTTTGGTAGCAGGCGCATGGCTTGATATGACGAAAGCTTGGAAGACACAGGTGTATTACGACCAGAAAGGTGTTTTAACTCAGCGTTTCGGAATCCGTGCAGTGCCGTCTGTGGTGAGTCAGCAAGGTCAATTCTTGTTGTTGCGAGAAATTCCAGCGAGGGAATTGCAATGAAATGGCGTTCTTTTGTACTGATATGTCTACTTGCACTCGCCTGTATACGCGAAAGTTGGGCTGCCCAGTGTCAGGGATCTTTTGCTAATCCGATTACGGATATTTGTTGGAGTTGTTTATTTCCATTGACTATCGGTGGTTCTTCAATGATGTCTATGCAGCAGGAAGATACCGACAATCCTGGTAATTTTCTTTGTACTTGTTCCAACCCCTTGCGTTTTGGCATTTCTGTAGGCTTTTGGGAGCCAGCGCGTCGTGTAGACGTAACACGCTCACCCTATTGTTTCGTATCGTTAGGCGGCGTCAGTCTTGATCCTGGTATTCGCGCACCGGAAGGAGAAGTGCGCCAGCAAGTTGATTTGACAAAGCAATCGCACTACCAGGTGCATTGGTATGTCGATCCTTTGCTTTATTGGTTAGAGGTCATACTCGATAACCCATGTCTTGAAACCGGTTCTTTTGACGTGGCTTATATCACGGAGGTTGATCCGACATGGAATGATGATGAGCTGACCATGCTGCTTAATCCTGAAACATTTCTTTTCGGGAATCCGATTGCACAAGCTGCATGCGCGGGGGATTGTGTATTGGCGTCTTCAGGTTTTGGAAGTGATGCATTGTTTTGGTGTGCGGGCTGCAATGGTTCGATTTATCCGCTCAATGGGCATGTGCAGGCGCATGTTTCTCATGTGCAAGCGAGTTCGCTTTTAGTACAACGCATGACGGCCAAGATGCATCGTGAGTTGGTGACGTGGGGTACGGCTGGTGAAGAGGGAATGTGTGGTGTTTATCCCCAGCCCGTGATGCGCAAAGCACAGTACAAATATCAAATGTTGTACCCGATTCCACAGACAGGAAAAATCAACGGTAAATGCTGTCAGCCATATGGGCGTACGACCGCAGTATGGGGAGCAGGTAAAAGCTATCCATACAAAGGAGAAGATTTTAGCTATGAGGTTTTCCGCAAGAAGAACTGTTGCATGGGCGTCAGCGTGTCGAGTGTGTTGCCATGAAAAAGCAGGCGATTTTATTCCTTGTGGTTTTCGCTGCGCTTATTTCGACAGCATGGGCAGACATCGTCAAGCCAACTCCCTCCCAGCTTGAACTGGAGCAGCAGCGTATCGAGCTAGAAAGAAAAAGATTGTTTGATTCCGGCAATTTGGAGATGCAGATAAAGCCATCTCCTTGGCCATCTGATACTGCCGTGCAAAAAGAAATGCGGCGGATTGAGCAGGATCGCAAACAATTGTTTGATCAACGTAATGCGGCTACTCAACCTGCGCAGAACAGTTTTCCCAATGTCGCTACACCAGAGATATCTAACATCGATATTCAAGCGCTGGCTAAGCGCTACGAATGGCGTGCTGATGCACGAAAAATGGATGATTTGATGATTTTTGTGAGCTTTAGTATGCCGCCTGAATCACTCAAACGCATCGTTGCGCAAGCCAGAAAAGTAGGTGCATCCGTTGTTTTGAATGGTTTTAAAGAAAACTCGCTACAAAAGACTGCAATGGCGATCAAAGACCTCGGTGAAATGGGTGGCAACGTACTGATTAATCCGAATGCGTTTGTGAAATACAAAGTGCAAGTTGTGCCAGTCGTTGTACTGGCTAAGTCTGATGCAATAGATCAGGTCGACAACCAGGGATGTGCGCTACCCGACACTTATATATCCGTCGCCGGTGATGTCAGCCTGGATTATTCGCTTGAAGAAATTGGCAAGCAGGACTCACGTTTTGCGGAGTTGTCGCAACGCTACTATCGGCAATTGAAGGGGCATCAGTGAATCATTTTTTTACTGCCCTGATCTTAATTGTATTGACCGCATTTGCCATGCTGGCGCATACGCAAACTAGTATTCATTCACAGACTGATGCTTTTAATATGGGTAAATCCTTTGCACAGTCTGGCGCAAATAGTGCGGCGGGAGCAGTAAACAGTAATACGGCAAGTGCGTATCTTCCAAATTTCACGACATCGGCACCACAATCTACTAGTTTTGGGAATGGTAAGGGCGACGTGGGGTCTGCGGGATCGTCAAAACAACTTGCGTGTCGGAATGGTACGCAATCTATGGATGCCTTTGCGCAGCAGGAATGTGATGCTGTCAATTACTTATCGAATCATTCAGCGGTTAGAAGAAAATACACTATCAAAAAGGACGATCCGCTATTTAGTAATTCAGCATCGATCATTGACAATGCCAAGCTGGACGCATCCAGCGGCGGTATGACGAGCTGTATTGATAAGACGATGACGATTGCCCCAGCTGTGCACAGCAAAGAATTTTGCGAGCAAATGTTAACGCCTGAGGATCATGTTTGCGATGTCACAAAATCTGCTAGCGTCAATCAATACGGTATTTTTTCTTGCCAGAAAACGCGTCTGACAACGTCGGCGCAGCAATGCTCTAGCGTTAAATATAGCGACTATCGTGTTGATACATATCGTGCGGCGACAAAGGTGCCTACTACCTGCGGCGGCGATGCAACGATACAGAGTTGGTATAACCAATATGCTGGGCGCTGCGCTGATGTGGAAGGAATGAATTTCTGGACTAATGCGCTGAATACATCCCAATCCGTTACCAGTTATAGCCCAACAAAGGTTGCAATGACCTGTGGGGGTGATGCAACTATTCAAGGTTGGTATAACAATTATGCTGGTCGTTGTGCGGATGTGGATGGCCTGAACTGGTGGGTGTCGCAATTAGCCAGCGTAGGCAATGACTACAGCAAATTATTCCCCGGATGGTACGCAGCACTGCAGAGCGGATATCCTGGTGGCGTCACAAAAGACCAGTTTTTTTGTGGATCGAGTGGCACATTATCTGGCACGCAATGTGCATCCCAAACCTACAAATACCCTACGTATGCTGATATTTTTCCAGCATGGTCTTCTGCGCTGGGAATGGGATATCCGGGTGGTCAGACGAAAGATGAGTGGCTTTGCAATGCGGGTGGGCACTATGTTTATCTGACGACGCAATGCGAGCAAGAGCAAATCACCATGTTGCCTACTTATCAGTGCACAGGTTTGGAGGCTCAATCTGGCTCGGGTAGTTCCTTAACCTATCCCGTTTTAATCCCCAGTACGTGCGGGGGTGACTCAACTATACAAAGTTGGTACAGTCAATATGACAGTCGTTGCGCTGATATCGCTGGGATGAATTATTGGACGGAGCAGCTTCAAACGAAATTTGGCGGCAACTATTCTCAAATGTTCGAGGGATGGTACACCGCATTTTTGCGGGATGGTGGCAAAGGTGCTTTCTGGCCGAGTTTATGTAATCAGGGTGACGAATACATACTGAATACGACGAATTGCAGTAAGCGTATTTATACGACCAGTGATTCTTGTAAAAAACAAAATTCTATTTGTCTTGATTCAACACCAGTTAAATATTTTAATGGCATTGCAGTGAATGTGAGCCAAGTGGGGGGATGCTGGGAATATCAGGACACCTACAAATGCAATGCGTCTACTCAAGATGAAACATGCAACCCTATCGCCTCTAATTCTGCCTGCCAGTTGCTCAACACAACCTGCGTAAATACCGCATTCAATGGCGATTGCATGCAGCAAAAGCTCACCTATAAGTGTGGTGATCCATCTGCAACTATTCCTGGCGCAACTTTGGATCAAATATCCTCTGAAATCTCATCAATCAGCAGTGATATATCCCAGTGCGTACCGTATTCAACGAATGCCGACTGTACACAGGTGCAGAATGTATGCGTTGAGCCAGATGCTGTGAAAATGATTAATGGCGTGCCGGTTTACCAAGAGTGCTGGCGCTGGGAGAAAAAATATACCTGTGCTTCTGGGCAACCATCATCAGATTGTCAGGATCTTGCATTGAAGGGATGTGTACCTGCTACCAGTACATGTATGGAGACCACGCCATCAGGTCGTTGTGCATTTCAGCAGATTGAATATTCATGCGAAGTCAAACCTGCTGTTACGCAGGTTGTGAAGGATTGTGGTGCTCAGCAGTTTTGTATGCCAAATCAAAATGGGCAGCAATCATGCTTTGATACAGGCTATTCGCCGGATCAGGATTTTGCCAATGCAGCTGCTATGTCGGAAGTTGCACGTGAGGCTGGTGTTTATGGCATTGATCCAAGCAAGGTGGAAATCTTTAAAGGCTATGCTGAGCAATGCAGCGTAAAAGTTTTAGGCGGAGCCAGCCTTAAAAGTTGTTGTAATTCCTCAGGAGGTGGCGCTGCTTACTCGAATCATGCTGTTTTGTCTGCTGGGTTGAGCGCTGGTGCAGGTATAGCTGGTGCTTACGGAAAAGATGCGATTAAAACGGGGTCATCCTATGTTTATGACGCACTTTATGGGCAGACCGATAGCACGTTGATCAACAAAGGATTGACGTCCATGAATAACTGGGCTGCTGATTTGAGTACCAGTACCAATTTTGGTGTGTATGGATTTACCTTTGAATTTTCAGTAGACAGTGGATTTGCATTCACTGGATTTGATCCGTCTACTTTTGCCATATCGATTGCTTTGCAAATGGCCATGCAGTGGCTGAGCTGCTCGCCTGAAGAAAGTACATTGTCGATGAAGAAGGGGCAAAACCTTTGCGTTTTTACCGGTAGTTATTGCTCATCAAGAATTCCCATCATTGGTGTATGTACAGAGGTCAAACAGAAATCATGTTGTTTCAATTCGGTTCTGGCCAAGACTGTGAACCAGCAGGGTCGAGTGCAACTTGGATTGCCTACGAATCAATGTGGCGGTTTCAATCAAGCACAAATTCAAGCCATCGATTTTTCCAAAATTGATTTTTCTGAATTCATTTCATCCATCAATGTCAGTACACCAAGCAGTACTAGTGTGACTGACAAAGTGAATTCGTCAGTACAACAAAAAGTAAAAAATTACTACGAACAATAATCATGAAATCACTCAGCTATTTTGCTGCCTTACTGTTTTTGATCACTTTCGTATGTGACAGCATGGCAAGCGGATTTTATTCAGGTACGCATGATTTGATGATCGAAGCAATTCGCACCGGACAAGCTTCTGGCGTGATGGGAGGCGAGATTGCCAAGCGTTTTACTGAACAGTTCAAAAGTAATGGTGCGTTACTGGTTGAAGCTAAAACAATCATTTCCTATAAGCAAGTGGGGTGCGCAAGGCTGGCTGTTAATTACACAAAGAAAGATGTGCCAACGCCACAGGGTATGACCGCAGTACATCTCAATACCAAAATTAATTACTGCCTAGATGGTCGGGCACCGGATTCACTGGAATGAAGCTCATGAAAATAACGCTTAGTTTTGTGCTCTTAATTACGCTGGTCAATTTTTCACATGCGGATGAAAGTGTCCTTGATTATCCGTCCGTTTGGCAATGTGATGCGAACAAACCAAATTGGTATTGCGATGCCGATGAATTCAAACCACAGGTTATCAAACCATCAATAGTGCCACGTGAAAAGAATATCAAACCGTTAGCCACGACCGATATTCAGACTGCTGAACAAATGCGTGCAGAGTTAAAGCGCCGTGAGGATGTGGCGGTGATGAATCCGACGGATGCCAACCTCAAGCACTATCTTGAATTATGGCAACAGGTGCAAGATAAAGGAGCGGTTTTTGCCGATAGCTGGCGGCGTGTTGTTTGGCAGCATCCTGAATTGGATTATTCGCTAAAACGCCCTGCAAACAACACGGCAATCAAAATGTATGACGGTCAGCGTGAACAAAACCAAGAGCGTCATTTAAAGGAATTAGCAAAAGAGCACGGGTTGATTTTCTTCTTTAGAAGCGATTGCCCGTACTGCCATGCAATGGCACCAAGCCTGAAAATGCTAAGCGAAAAATATGGCATTGAAGTTTTAGCCGTTTCAATTGATGGTGCCGCCCTACTGCCCGAATATCCGCAATTCAAAGATGGTCGTAACCAGGTTATGAAATGGGGGATCGAGCGTGTACCGGCACTTTTCATTGGGTCAAAGTCGACGGGTGATCATGCTCCTATTGGATTTGGACAAATGGCTTTGGCTGAAATCGTCGATCGTATTCAACGGCTTGCCTTCGATGAACTTGATGCGCCTGTACTACGCGTAACAGGCGCAGATGTTCCGATGCCTTACAATGCGAAGCTCGAACAACTCTGTTTACCGCAAC
>CAZMPS010000003.1:0-4365 GCA_964568305.1 uncultured Burkholderiaceae bacterium | reverse complement strand
TCGTTTTGACCGGTTCGAAACCGGGTCAAAATTTCTAGGAGGCGAAATGTTACTAAAACGCCTTTTTGCCCTGGTGTTGATGTGTGCTGTTGTCACCCATAGTTCTGCCATGTCAATGCAAGAGCTTTTTGATTCTGTGAATGCTCAGGGTAATGTCACTAATCCTGCAATTCTGCAGGGACAAACGATGAATTTGTACACCGGTGGTAGTTTGTTTATGCGGATGCCTCGCAGAACTTACAACATGACTACTCTCACACCGCCTAGTTGGAATGCTGGATGCGGTGGAATCGATCTGTTTATGGGAGGATTCTCCTTTGTGAACAAAGAGCAATTCGTTGCTATGCTGAGGAATATAGGATCGAATGCGCTGGGGTACGGCTTTAAACTGGCAATTCAAAATCTTTGCCCGACTTGCGATAACGTAATGCAGGCGCTACAAGCCACTGCACAGCAAATCAACCGCCAGAATATCGACTCATGCGAAACCGCAAAAGGTTTTGTGAATGCCTCTCTTCCAGATACTTGGGCGCGTGGCAAGCAAGATGCCGCCAAGAATTTTGGGGTCAATGCCAATCTGTTTAGTGACATGTCCGATGCTTGGTCGAACGTGATGAACAATGAATCAAAAGCGAACGACACGATCAATACAGTTGCAGCATCGAATACTGCGGCTAAAGATGCAATGCCGACTGGTAACGTCGTCTGGAAAGCGCTCAAAAAACTCAACGGCATTGATGATGAATACCGGATGATCATCATGTCTATGGTGGGAACAGTTATTTTCCCCACTGTTGGTAGTGATTTACCGCCTGATATTCGTCCTCCGTTGGACATCTCACTTGAGCAATTGATTTCTAAAGAAAACGAATTCTTAAATTTTCCGATATATCGTTGCAATGATTCGGTGGCTGAAGATGGGTGTCTCAACATCCGTGTTGGCAATATTAACGAGAACGGAAATATTTCTGGTTTTAGAGACATGGTGCGCAAGAAAATGCAAACCATGTCTGACAAGATTGCCTCGCGTACTGCGTACGAAAATCTTGATGAAATCAAAGCTTTTGTCGCTTTGACTGATCTTCCAGTATACAAAATGCTGGCGGTCAGCACTTCTTTAAATAACACCGGACTGGCGGATGCAATGATTGGGCGTTATCAGGATTTGATAGCGGCAAAATACGCAGAAGTCTATATTCGGAGTGCTGTGAGTGACTTGATTGCCGCATTGAATAAATATCAGTCAGTAGCTGCGAGTGGTGCGGTTTCCTCTCAAATTAAAGACATATTGACGACAGCCGAGAAAGTAAAAGTACAGGCGCGCCAACAAATGGCCGCAGCGTATACGCAAACTATCAGCACATTCAACATTGTGCAGGAAGTGCAATTTATGGAGCGGTCACTTAGCGCCAATTTGTCGCAAACACTGCGAAGTTCTTTAACTTTCGGTCGCAGTTTGCGATAAGGGCAGGAGGTATTGTGCTTGATGTGGCAATCACCACTTACTGGAACGTAGAAACACTTTTCTACGTTTTCAATGCTGTTTCGGCATTGATGGCTGGTGCTGGATTTGCCGGATTGCTGAAGATGATATTTCTTTTTGCAATCGGTATCGGAATGTTCGCTTATCTGGGCGGCAAGCAGCTTGAAATGGCAACGTGGTTTATTCATGCTTTGGTTTTTGTGACCATTTTGAACTTGCCGATTGCGCGAGTGACATTGACTGATAAAACAGGCATTCAGCCACCACGAGTAGTGGCAAATGTTCCATTTGCTATGGCTGTAGTAGGACAAACGGTGAACATGACGTTTGGATTTATAACTGAGCAATATGAAACTGCTTTTGGTGTGCCAGAACAATTAGGTTTAGCGCAGGGTGATGTTGGTTTTGGGCACCGTATCCTGAAACAAGTTAATCAAGCTGAAATACAAGATCCTGGTTTACGTGCGGACTTATTGCAATTCTTTAAGGAATGCACCTTATATGACATTAAGGACGGAGAAGTTACACCGCAGCAGCTGATTGCCGATACTGAGGTGTGGAATACTTTGTTTACACATACTAGTCCAGCCCGTTTTGTTACTTACGACACTCTGACATCCACACCGACCACTGATACTTGCCAGAATGTGGCTTTGAAACTGAAGGAAAAGGTTGATCTCGCTGTCATTGCAGCGCAAACCTTTTACGGTAAGCAATTTTTCCCTCTTGCTCAATCAAATGCTTTGGCCACCAATATGTTTGTTGGTGCGGTTGGAACATCCTATGACTGGGTGTTGCAAAGTGCGCAGAATGCTTCAAGTGCAATGCGTCAGTCCATGTTTAATAACATGTGGCGGCAAGCCGGTACTAGTTTGCCAGCGATGTTAAATGATCCTGCCCAAGTCGCTGAGGTTTCTGCCTTGGCGGGCGAGTCGCAAGCAGCTGCCCAAGCTAATGGCTCAAACAGTGTTTTAAGTTTATTAGCCCAAGAGACTTTGCCACACATGCGAAATTGGCTTGAGGCAATTCTGTATGCAATGTTTCCAGTAATCGTGATCCTCATGGTTGTAATGACAACTGAAGGGGCGAAAAAAGTACTGGGTGGGTACATGATGTCGTTAGCCTGGATTGGATTGTGGCCTGTTCTTTTTGCGGTAATCAATCATTTATCGTTGATGTATTTGAAACACAAGGCTAATACGTTGGCCTTAGCAGCAGGGATACCATTTCAATTATCAGATGTTTTCAGCGCAACGCTCATTAATGAGCAGGCACAGATCGGATATATGGTGGTGCTGGTTCCATTTATTGCGGCTGCCATCATTAGAATGGGGCAGGGTGGTTTTTTGTCTGTGGCGGATCGTGCAATCACAGGCTTCAGTTCTGTTGGTGCTGCCGCAGGCGCAGCTTGGGCTGCTGGCAATGTAAGTATGGGCCAGGTGGGGCTTGATACGCGTGCAGCGAACACGACATCCATGCACAAGATGGATTACAACGTAGGCATGGAAGGTAGCGGTGCGTCAGTTGGTACTAGTAGTGGTGGCGTGGCACGATTGTCCAGTAATGGCACAGCAGCGATGGCGCAAATGCATAACCGTTTTGTGACATCAATGACTACTGATAACCGTTTTGACGCACAGCGTACTCAAGAAGCGCACACAACGAGTATAGCCGGTACTGGTACTGCCATTTCGGGGCGTCATAGTGAAGCTACATCGCTTACGCATGTTACCGGGCACGACAATACCAAAGGTACTGTGCAAAGCAGAGGGACTGATATTTCAGAGTCGAATCAAAAAGCGTATGGTGGATCGACGGAAAAAGGGCAAAGTCTTCGTACATCAGATCAAGATGCATCATCATTTAACACAATGACGGGTGCACGTGACAGTGTTGCCATGGGCCTGAGGCTTGGTACTGGTGGCAGTAGTGTAAGTGGGGGTAGTAAGCCTAATCCAAAGAGTGAGAAACGCATATCTGATTCAATGAAACAAGGTGGTGCTTCACAGGAAGCTGTTGATAAAGCAATTGATAACTACCGTACTTCTAAAGACAGTACATCTGGGAAAGCAACATCTGTCAATTTACCTGTCGGTGCTAATCTTGGTTTTGATTCGACCAAAACTTACGATGCTTCGCATGGGCGAAGAAAATCTCATGATCAAACGCACACTATGGATGAGTCAGCCCGCTTAAATACCAGTTTTCAAGAATCAGTTTCTCATACCATGCGGGGCAGCAATGGTGAGCAATCAGCACAAAATAACCGTGATGTTCGAGATGCAGCCCATAGTAATGTTGATGAACATTCCATAGTAACTGACGCTGTCAAACGTACGGATTATGGCGTTGGTGAGCGCGTAAGTCGTGGTGAAAATACAGCATTTTCTGTTCGGCATGACATGATGAATGACCCAGATTTTATGCAACAAGTTGCGCGTCGTAATGGGATGAGCGCAATGCGTTTTTATAACCAATCATCTGAAACAATCATTCGTCAAACGGAAGAATTTGCAACAGAAAAAGGAATAGTTGCTGCTGCATCGAAACTCAACAATGCAACTTACTCTGGTCAATTCATACCTACTACAAAATCGGAACTTCATCAAAAAGCTGAACACGATCAAGCGCAAATTCATAATGACATTGGCAAGAAGCATAAGAAAAAAATAGCTCAGACAGGTTTTGCAAAATCCTCTGCTATTCAGGTCAATACGGATTTATCTGGCTTAGCTAGTGATGCGCGTAGTGCTGTTGAAAATAATCTCGATTCAAAAAATAAGAGCAGCATTCCGGCACGATCAGTCGCATTTGATGAAAACGTCCAAGCATGGGCTAGTCACGATAAAAAGATTGGCGAGGGACGTGCCAATCCTGTTGCG
>CAZMPS010000002.1:21051-30757 GCA_964568305.1 uncultured Burkholderiaceae bacterium | reverse complement strand
GGTATCACCTTGCCGCTAGCGCCCCATGCGCCATTTTTGTCATAGCCATGATTTTGATGACGTGCAATCCAGGCATCCATCAAGACATTGCCTGGCCCTGTATCAAAGCCAGTTACGCTCTCGCCGTCAGGATGCAAAATACTCACGTTGCTGATGCCGCCAATATTGATAATGACGCGGGTTTGATTGATTTCACCAAACATCGCTTGATGAAAGGCTGGTACCAATGGCGCACCCTGACCACCTGCAGCGATATCACGGCTGCGAAAGTCGGCGACCACATGAATTTTTGTTAATTCGGCTAGCAAAGCAGGATTGTTGATTTGCCTAGTATAGCCCAGCTCTGGCCTATGGCGGATGGTTTGGCCATGCGCACCTATGGCAGAAATGGCATCGGTCGCTAGATTGGCTTGTTGTAATAGTTGTTCGACGCAGGCTGCATAGCATTCCACCAGCGCATTGGCCGCCATGGCTTCACGATGTATTTCATCATCGCCACGGGTTTGCAGCGACATCAGTTCCTTGCGTAGGGATGATGAAAACGGTAGATGTGCCGTACTTTGGATATTGCCTTTATTGGGGTTGCTCTTTGATGAAAACTCGCCTATTACGCCGTCTACACCATCCAGGCTGGTGCCGGACATTAATCCTATATAGAAACGGCGTCCTGTCATGATGTAAAAATGAATCTTACTTTGCTGCCACCTTAATGTTGGTATCGGGACGTAATAATGCAAAGCGATGCTTCATTTCATCGGCCACGCTACGGAAACGTTGCAATTGCGCACCTGCCATTGGTGGTTGTGCGTTTGGTACTACGACAGAAAATGGATCGCGTGGTTGGTCAGCAACCCGGAATTCATAATGTAGATGCGGTCCGGTCGCCCAGCCGCTGCTACCGACATAACCAATAACGTCACCTTGGCTAACTTTTGAGCCTTTTCGTATGCCAGGGGCAAAGCGGCTCATGTGTCCATAAGCAGTAGAAAAATTACCCCAGTGTTTGATGACGATCATATTACCGTAACCACGTTGGTTGCCGATAGATGCGATAGTGCCATCACCTGAAGCGCGAATCGCTGTGCCGGTAGCGGCAGCAAAATCAACTCCTTTGTGTTGTTTCCACTGGCCAGAAATGGGATGAACGCGCATGGAAAAACCGGATGAAATGCGCGAAAACGCCAAAGGTGACTTTAGAAAAGCTTTCTTCAGTGAGGTGCCATCAAAATTGTAGTAACTACCACCTTGTAGATTGCCGGCCTCCTCAAACCACACGGATTGATAAGTTTTTCCCGCATTGAAAAACTCACCTGCTAAAACGCGTCCTGTGCGAACAAGTGCGCCATCTTGCCAAAAGGTTTCATATACGACATTAAAATAGTCTCCACGTTGTAGATCAGATGCAAAGTCAATATTGGTTGCAAACATATCAACAATCTGGGAGGCGATGGCGTCAGGAATTTGTGCTGCATCGGTGGCTGCAAACAGAGATGATTTGATCATTCCTGTCCGCATTTCAATGCGTTTTTCGAGTTGGGCGATGCTTTCTGTTGCGTGTAATTGTTCGCCGTTGCGCTGGATAAAAATATTTCTGATTGGTTTATCCGTCCCCTCAGAAACAGAAGTACGTAACCATTGCAATTCGCCGTCTTCCGTGATTTGTGCCTGTATTCGTTTGCCAGCCTTTAATTGCATTAAATGATGGGCTGTTGGGTCGGATTTAATGAAATTGCTGGCAGCAGCATCATCTACGCCAAGGCGTGTGAGTAATGTTGCTAGTGTATCGCCGGAACGAATTTTTTCTTCGTGAATAAAGGATTGCCCCTGTTTTTCCAGGGCGCTGATTTGGTCCGATAAATTAGGTAATGCAAGTTCTTGCGTGATGGATTTAACCGGTAAATCAGCAGCATCGGGTGCTGTTGGCACAAAGCCGGCCGCACCAAACGCAAGCGCACCGAGAAATAGGGCAGAAAGAATGCGTATCTTGCGCGATGAGCCAAAAAAATCTTTGGCTTGCAAGGAAAGGGTGATGAATTTGTTTTTGAGTAACATGCAATTAATCAGTTAGTCAGTTTGCAATCAGTTAAAATTTGTGGCTGGTATGTTTTTTATTTTATTGATGCGCTGCAAGTTTAAAAATTGGCCGGCAATTATACCAAACTGTGAAAAGCCTTATTTTTTCTTCGCGAACTTTTTAGTGTTGTTTTCGATAGTTTAAAAATTGCATTCATCTCGGTTTTTGTTTTATTTTTAATAATTTGGCAATTTTTAAATTTGCTTTTTGCCATTCTGGATCGTTAATTATGAGCGTTAATTCATCATCACCTTCATTATCTGCATCTCATGCACCCAATCCGTCTCATGCCACCACTGCAGCGAAAGCTATATTGCCGTTATCCGATGCGGTTAAAGAGGCATTGAGTATCGTCAAGCGTGGTGTGGTCGAATTGTTAGTGGAGGATGAGTTCGCACAAAAATTGGCGCGCGCTGAGCAAACCGGGAAACCGTTGAGGATCAAATTGGGGTTAGACCCGACTGCGCCAGATTTGCATCTCGGGCATACGGTGGTATTGAATAAGTTGCGGCAATTGCAGGATTTGGGCCATACCGTCATTTTTCTAATTGGTGATTTCACTTCCATGATTGGTGATCCATCTGGACGTAATATCACGCGTCCGCCATTAAACAGAGAGCAAATCGACGTTAATGCTAGAACTTATTTTGCTCAAGCCAGTTTGGTATTAGACGCAGCCAGAACGGAAATTCGCTATAACTCGGAATGGTGTGATCCCTTGGGCGCGCGCGGCATGATACAGCTGGCTTCGCGTACTACGGTGGCACGCATGATAGAGCGAGATGATTTTTCTTTGCGTTTTAAGTCGGGGAGTCCGATTTCATTGCATGAATTTTTATACCCCCTGATGCAAGCGTATGATTCCGTCGCTTTGCATGCTGATTTGGAGTTGGGTGGTACCGACCAAAAATTCAACTTATTGCTTGGGCGTGAATTGCAAAAAGATTATGGTCATGAGGCACAATGTATTCTCACTATGCCGTTATTGGAAGGGCTGGATGGCGTTGATAAGATGTCCAAATCAAAAAATAACTACATTGGCATCACTGAACCTGCTAACACGATGTTTGCTAAGTTGATGAGCATTTCCGACGTCATGATGTGGCGTTATTACGATTTGTTGTCGTTTAAGTCATTGGCCGAAATTGCGCAGTTCAGGAAAGAGGTCGAAGAGGGGCGGAATCCACGTGATATTAAGGTTTTGTTGGGCCAGGAAATTGTGACGCGTTTTCATTCTGCGCAAGCGGCGGGGGATGCATTAGCAGATTTTAATCATCGTGCTAAAGGTGGAATTCCAGACGACATTCCAGCGATGCAGGTGGCTGGTGCTCCGCTTGGGGTTGCGCAGTTGCTGAAGCAAGCTCAGCTTTGCTCTTCGACTTCGGAAGCGTTTCGTATGATAGATCAGGGCGGTGTGCGTTTGGATGGGGCTGTGATTAGTGATAAAGGCTTGAAAATCGGTGCGGGTACATTTGTACTACAAGTCGGGAAAAGGAAGTTTATGAAAGTTACGTTAGATTAATTATGTAGCTAGATGGATTCGGCGCATCAAAAGGATCCTGCTTCATCCTCACTTTTTCTTGCGCGTAATGCCCCTTTTTTTACTAACTCTTCGTAGTTAAAGACTTGGTTTCTGCCACGTGTTTTTGCGTAGTACAGGGCTTGATCAGCGTGGCCGAGGATGGCAACAGGTGCGTCGTTTTTAGTAATATTGACAAAACCTATACTGACCGTGATGTGGTTAATTTTTGGAAAAGTATGACGCTCCACACTCATGCGAAAGCGCTCAATGACGCGTTGGGCATTGGCAAACGTTGTATTGCGTAATAGCACGACAAATTCTTCTCCGCCAAAACGGAATATTTTATCTGTCGAGCGAAACGACGATAGCATCAAGTTGGCAACGAGGATCAATACCTCATCACCATAAATATGTCCAAATTCGTCATTGACGCGTTTAAAGTGATCAATGTCGATGGTGGCGAGCCACTCTTTTTTTTCTGCATCATTGCTTGAACTAGCCGATTGCCGACGTTCTTTTTTTATAGAGATGGCGTGTTGATAAGGTGGTGAAGAAAGTATTTTTTCCAGTTGGCTGTCGAAGGTTTTGCGATTGAGTAACCCAGTTAATGAGTCACGCTCACTGTAATCTAATAGATTCTGAAAGTTGCGATAAACGCTGATAATGCCATCTATAACTTGGCGTGTCTCATTATCATAGTGTGAGCCAGGATTGGTAATTTCTAGCCAAATATTGGTTTTGTCGTTGTGCCAAATTGCTAGCCATAAGATGTATTGTCCGTTTGGTAGTTTGAGTTCGGCACTATCTAGTTGTAGTTTTAGGCTGTTTAGTAGAGCGGGGTAGAGGGAAAGTGGCTCACTGTGATGGCCGTTATTCGTAGCGTCATCTATGATAGTGGTTTTACCGGCCGAAATCGTGGCACGTGGTTGTACAAATTGTTCATGTTGAAATGTGGTGATCGCCAATACTCGGGTTTGAGAGGCTCCGGACCATTCTTGAACAGCTGAAATAACAGACACATCTAGCATTGCATGGTCGCGATGACCAGTGATGTTTACGATATGTTTAAGCAGCGATTCGTGATGTTGTTTGACTGCTTTTGTCATTGTTTAGATTTTTAAATTATTAAATTTGATGCTTAGATTGTATGAATCAATGCAAAAATGTTGGTTTAAACGGATGATTATAGCGAATTTGGTTTTGCCTAAAAAACTAACCAGAGAAGGCAAGAGAGAGTTTAAAGGATTGAGAGCGGATTAGAGGGCGAGATACAACGACATTAATAAAGAACAAGTATTCATCGTTATTGGTTGGAAATTAGTTCAATATTGGTTAAATTATTGGTTAATTATTGGTTAAATCTTGTTGTTATTTAATAAATTGCCGGTAATAATGGTACCGTCATCATATCGTTAATAATTTAATTGGTTGTTTGTTATTAATGGCTTGCAGGTAACTTGTAACTTGTCATTCATGACTAAATTTTTTAATAGAAATGGTCAAAAGTAATGCGCATTCTTAAGCCCCTTCGCATTGGTTGTATGACACACATCATTCCTGGCGTATCACAGCATCAGTTGGTGGTTACAGGGATGTTGTGTTGGGATTTACGTGCGCCAGATTCTTTGCATACAGAGCAAGTTTTATGGCAAACCACAGAAGCGGAGTTTGCTGGGAAGTGTGTGTTGGACCACTGGATGCCAAAGCAATGTGGTGAGTTTTTGGTATGGGGCAAGGCTGTAGCTCCGGGTAAGGTGCCAGTAAAAAAAATGGAAGTCGATGTCAATGTTGGCTCCTTGCATAAACGTATTGCCGTCACTGGAGATCGGTTTTGGCGTCCCAGTGTGTTGCGTGCCCACATGACGGAGCCGGAAACTTTTACTGAAATGCCGCTGGTATACGCGCGCGCATTTGGTGGCCAGAATTATGCAGCCAATCCCGTTGGCTTGGGTCATCAGGCGCAACGTCGGGTGGATGCTGGTGAGGATGTCCAATTGCCCAATTTGGAAGATCCCAGACGCCCAGTTTTGCACCAAGATGATGAACCCTCACCGTTGGTTTTTGCCCCCGCTGATTTGACCTGGCCTGGCTACATGGGGCAGGCCGGTACCTTTGACCAAACTTGGATCAGTGAACGCTTTCCACTCATGCCGAATGACTTTAATTGGGCCGTCTACAATTTGGCACAACAAGATCAGCAATTAAAGAAAGGCACTTATTTTAATGGGCATGAGTTGGTGCGCATTGCGGGCATGCATGCCGATCATCCTGTCATCGAAACACGTCTTCCTGGTTTACAGATGCGCATGTTTGCCATGCGTCAACCCAGCAGCAAAGACGATCAAGACGATCAAGATAATCAAATTAATCAGAATTACGATGGGTTGATTGACATTCCAACCTGTCTTGATACGGTGTGGTTGTTTCCTTCCGCATTGATGGGAGTTTCTCTTTATCGCGGCATGATCACCTGTAATAATGTTGATGGACTGGATATTAATGCCTTGATGTTTGCTTGCGAGCGTACTGAGTCGCCACGTTCTATGGCACATTACGACGAAGTTTTTCGCTTGCGCAGCGATGCAGAAACAAAGGCTTTATATGCTTTTGCCGACGATCAATTGATGCCGGAATTAACGCCCGCGGTACAGCAAGAGTTGGAAGAAAAGCGCGAAAAAGTGCGTCAAGAGCGGCGTGAAAAATGGCGTTTGGAAGGCGAGCATTTCAAAGAATTGAGTGCTGCATTGACGGGCGTTGCACTACCATCCATCGCTGCTGCATACATGCAATCTGGTAAGGGAAAGTGGTTGGAAGATCAATTGCCCGTCATTCTGCCAGAGGACGTAGCACGTGGTAACGTGGATATGGCTGCTATTCAGCGTTCAGCAAATGCCTTTAAAGAACGTGCAGCTTTAATGCGCCCGGCTTCTTCGCGTTTGGTTCCAGCTGCTATGCAAAGCGAAATGGGCTTTAGCCCAGAGGAGATTGCCAAAGGAGCGAAGCTTACCAACGAACAAATCACAGATTTATTGGCATTAGATGAATCAAATGCGGCGTTTGCAGGCCAAGCCGACGAATTGAATGCCATTATTGCGCGCTTGGAAAAAGATCCTTCGCTGCCAGTATCCCAGGAAATGGCAGATTGGAACAAAAAACAGCAGGAAAAAAATAGCGCAGCATTGCGCGATATGGTGCGTGATGAAAAATTACTGAAGCATTTGGAAGAAGCCGAAGCTCTACAAAATACCTTGACCCAACAGGGACCGCCGCAAAAACCCATACTTGAATCGCCAGAATTACGTGCTTCCTTGATTGCTTCCCTGCGTGAGATGGCGACAGCGTTTCAAGCGCCTTTGACACCACCCGATGTTAGTGGATCGATTAAACCGATGTTGCAAGCGTTGGGAGTAGATGTTGATCCAGCAGTAGTGAAAAAATGGCCGCCTGGCAAGCTGGATGCTTTAGTGAAAAAGAATTTGCAGGCAGCAACACAAACCGATGGTATGGCGGGTATGGCGGCTATTGCAGGGAATCTTAGATTGGCATCGCTACAAGTTTTACCGCCTGATAAACGTGCTGAATTATCACCTCATGTAGAAAAAATGGTGGCTAGCAATAATGCTGAGCTTGCTTCATACAAAAGTCGCTTCCCAGAAGCGGATGCGTCCATCAAGCAAGCTTTTTCTGGTGACTTGAGTAATGCTCCTACCGATTTTCCTAAGGTGGAAGATGGTTTTGAGAAATTGCGTAAAGTAGCCGCCAACTTGGAAGATCCGGTTTTGCGTGCTCGCACGGAAAGTTTCATCCAGCAAGGACAAGAAATGCTGGTAGAAAGCATGGCAGCGTTGCGACCAGATTATGTGCAAGATGGCAAAATCGATTATCAGCGCTTGCAGCAAGAAACTATGGCGCAAGGCATGGCGTTGGCTAATTTCAAGTTGCCGGCGCAAGATGATTTGCCGGAAGATGATCATTTGACGTACGACAAGCGCTATGTGACGGCTTTAGCGTATGGCATTGTGTTGCGCACCGGTTTGCCGCTCGCAGCCGCAAAGGATGCGGGTGCTGCTGCCAATGTTAAAGCTTTTGATGTTAAGCAGTTGCTCCAGCCTCTCAAACCAACTGATACGTTGGCGGATATCAGCCAAAAAATGGAAGCCATGATGCGTGACGGCCGTTTGCGCTCGCCGACTGTGCATCCACAGTTGGGCGTGTTAGAACTACCAGTTTCAGCGTATCTGGGTGCTTGGGTCAGAAAATGGCACGCTGAAGGTAAATCGTTGGCTGGGCGAGATTTGGCTGGTGCGGATTTGCGTGGCGCTGATTTACGTGGTGCCGATTTGACCGGTGCGTTTTTAGAATGTGCGGATTTATCGGACGCCAAGTTGGATGGTGCGCGATGTGACAAGTTGGTGTTATCTGGTGCGCAATTGTCGGGTGCTTCTCTGCGTTGTGTTAGTTTGCGTGGCGCTAATTTGGGGCAGGTAAAAGCGCATGGAACGATATTTGCGGGTGCCGATTTATCAGAGGTGCAACTTTATCAAGCCGATTTGTCTGGTGCTGATTGTAGCGATGCGGTATTAGATAAAGCGAATGGTTTGGAGTGTGTTTTACGCGGGGTGCAGGCGGATCGTAGCCGTTGTGCAGAAGGCAAATTTATTGCCTCCGATCTTTCCGATTTGTCTTTCAATGGCGCCCAATGGTACAAAGTTGTCGTGGTGAAAAGCCAGATGCCGCGTTTTCAAGCGCGTGCTGCTAATCTTGATCATTGTGTTTTTGTTAAAACTAGTATGGAGCACGGTGACTTGCAAGATGCTAAAGCAGATCGTGCGCAATTTAATGAATGTGATAGCCACGGTTTGCGCGCGCATCGTTTGCAAGCCAATCGGATGTGTTGGGTGAAATCGAATTTGCAGGATGCGCAATTTTCCCAGGCGGCATTAAAGACGCCCTTGTTTGAAACGATTGAACTAGAGCGTGCCAATTTTCAAAATGCCAGCTTGGCTGGTGGTGTATTAATGCGTTGCAAAATGGAGATGGCAGATTTGCATCAAGCCCAGTTATTGGGCGCGAGTTTTCATAACGCGGATTTGACTGATGCCAATTTGCGTTTTGCCAATTTACATCGTACGGATTTTTCAAATACTGTACTTGATCGTGCTGATTTGACAGGCACGCGTCGTATCGCAAGTTGGTTGGAGGTGCCCCGTGCAAATTCCGTCGCCTGAATTATTGCATGCCACTTTAGCGGCAGGTGCTGTAGCCATGGAATGGGATTTGGTCGGCATGCGTTTTGATGGCGTTTCCATGGAAGGTGTGCGTTTTGTTAAATGTAATTTGTCCCATGCCTCGTTTCGTAACGCACAATTAAAGAATATTACTTTCCTGGAATGCGACTTAAGTAACGCCGATTTTTCGGAGGCAAATTGTGAAGTTTTGTCCATGATTAAAAGTAATTGCCAGGCTAGTTGTCATCGTAGCGTGGTTTGGAAAATGTGTTCATTTACCGATTGTGTTGCTACAGGATTGGATTTCTCTGGTGCTAATTTGTTTCGTTCCAGCATGACCAAGACCGATTTGACAGGGACGATTTGGGATGGTGTGCCATTCATGAGCAGTGGTTTTATCGAATGTTCCTTGCAAAATGCTTTTTTTGATGCGGCAGATTTAAAAAATGCTTATTTTGTAGAAACCGATTTGCAGAATGCGTCTTGGTTTAAGACTAATTTCCATCAAACCGTTTTTAAAAGCGCTCAGTTTGGTGCTGCGTCTTTTAAGGGGCGACACTTTTATTTTTGTACTTTTCAGGAATGCAACTTGTTAGGCTGCGTCTTTCAGGATGCGCATTTGCGAGGTTGCATCTTTACTGGTGCCGATTTGCATGAAGCCAATTTTGCTGGAGCGAGAGCCACACTAGCGCGTTTTGATCAGGCCAATCTTGCTGATACTAAATGGCAGGGAGCGGAATTGGTTGATGTCGGTTTTGAAGGTTCTTGCTTGCATCGAGCCTGTTTGGATCGCGCTGTGTTGACGCGCGCGCGTTTTTCCAGTGCGGATTTGACGGATACCTCGCTCAACGTTTTGCTTAAGATTATCGGAATAATACTTAC
>CAZMPS010000002.1:4057-21041 GCA_964568305.1 uncultured Burkholderiaceae bacterium | reverse complement strand
ATACCTCGCTCAAAGCAAGTCAGTGTGACGATGCTACATTTGAATATGCGCAACTGGTGCGTACGGATTTTACTGATGCCAATTGTTTCCGTATCCGTTTTCATGGCACAGTGTTTGATGGGGAAAAACCCGGTATGCACTGGCATACTGGTATGCGTGATGATGTTGTTCTACTGGAAAGTGAGCGTTATGATCCCACCCAGTTTGAACCGATTTGAGATATGAGGAGATCGTTATGTGTATGGCAAATACTACTGGCCCCGGCATGTCACTTGCTCCAATTAACGTTGGATTAGTGCAAGTAGGGCCAGCCACTGTGCCTGTTCCTAGCGTTAGTGTGGAGCCGCACGCTACGGCCAACCCGCCTTTTCCCAAATCATTGATTTGCGGTATGCCTGTGCAGAATTCGACGTCTATGGGCATGATGACTTCTGGTTGTGTGGGACCTGGAGCGACAACAGGTACTATGCTGGGGCCTGGGTGCAACGTTGTTCCCAGCACTTGCGTTTTTTATGGGGGGGCACCGGCGACGACGATGATGAGTCCCACTTTGCAAAATCTGACGAATGCGTCAGGCGTGAATATGGGGCCGGATCAAGTGATCGTAGCGATTCTGCGATGAGTGCCAAATACATAATATTTTAAAAATATACATATTCGAACGGGGGTAAACCATGGCTGCAATTGAATCTTTTTCATGTTCTTTAAAAGGGAATGGTCAGGATTGGACAGTATTGCGCCTGGTAGTGTTGCATGAAGTGGCGCGTTTACCGCAAGCGGTGTTGGTGGTGCGATCTGATGCGATAAAAGTGGGTGCTGGGCCTTATACCTTATGTTTGCAAGGCGCTGACAGCGGCAATGCAGTTTCTGTGTTGGGGGAAACGGCATGGTATGTCAATCAAGCCACTTTGTTGCCATCAGTGACATCGAATGCTAAAAGTGAGTGGTTGATATCCCTTGGTGTGCTGAAAGCGCAAACAGTCCCTATGCGGGCGTTTGTGGCAGAAGGGCGTTCTGCACTGGAGGTTGTGCAAGAAATTTGCGAGCGGCGCGAGTGGTTGGATATGAATTGGGTAGGCGAGCCATTCTCACAGCGCTTGGGTACTGTCCTTTCTTTGGGTGAAACGGTAGAGGGGTTCTTGCGTCGGTTTGCCGGTTCTATTAATTGTTGGTTTAATTTTTCTGGCAAATTGGGCGTACGTTGGACTACGCAAGGTTTGGCAAGCATGGAAAAGGGTCGATTACCTTACGCTGTGCGTGAGGTCGTTTCCAGCAAGATTGCTGCTCCGGCGCAGACTCGGGTTTTTTGGATGAACAGCCTCGCCAAATTGCGTTATCCCTCGACAGTGGCACAGCAATCACGGGTACATGAAGTACTCCAGGCCAGTGAAATTGAGGTGCCAGAAGGGCTGAGTGAATCACGGCGTTCGACGGAGTGGTCACTGCATTATGGTTTAAGCGATGTGGCCGAAAACTTGGCCATCTGCGCTGGTCATCCTATTGGTGTGCTTGGGCGTCATGCGCTGGCAGTGGTGCATGTTTGGAGTGCGGAAGAAACACGCACTAGCGATACTGGTGTGATGCGCAATTTATTTGACGGCATCATTGCCGGTTTGCTGCCGGAGCATGTGGAGTATTTTCTTGGACAGGCAACAAATTGTGCCAGCGTCATTTTGTCGATTGATGAGGCGGCAGATTTGTCCTATTTGGATGGTGTCGCGTTGCTCAATAGGGATGATGGCAATTTACGCGAAATGGCACGTATCCTGGCTAGTCGCCTCAGATTGGGTATTGCGGACTGGCAACCACCGTCACCAGTTCACATGTCTGGCATGATTCCTGCGACTGTCGTGAGCGCGAGTGCGACGCAGGATGAGGATAATAAAATCCAAGAAGCAGTGGGTGACTATGCTGCTTTGCCTGCTGCTAAAGAAACCCATTTGCGCTCAAGTCGTTTGAAGCTACGTTTTGATTGGCATGAGCAAGTGATTGAGGTGCCGTTTGCGACGCCTTGGGCTGGCACGGGCGGCTACGTTTTCTTCCCACCACGTGCAGGAGATCGAGTTCTCGTTGCTTTTGTTAATGGCGATTTGTCTGCCCCTGTCGTGGTAGCGGCTATTCAGTCTGAGCAGGATGTACTGCCAGATGCCTTCAAGTCACCCGGGGAGCAATGGCATGCTTGTCAGCCACAGGGTATTTCTTCTACCAATGGTTTGGTATTGGAAACGACAGAGTCGGGCGATTTAGTGTTGTATGCCAAAAAAGGAAATTTGGTATTGCGCGCGCGCGATACCGTGGTGCTAGAGGGTCGTATTTTGAGTCAACAGTTTGCTAAAACTTCTAATTCTGTTCGTTTGTATGAGCGGGATTTGGATCATGAAAAATCCTGAGTGGTGATGGGTAAGGTATAAATATTCATTTTTTTTTGTATATTTTATGTAGTGCACGTAGCACAGGTAACACAGGTGGCACAGGTAACATACTTAACCTACCTAACGTATTTAATACTTATATTGCGAGTCAATCTAATGGAAACCATGGCAGAAGTAGTCGAATTGAGGCGCGACACGTTAAAGCGTGATCAAAAACATGATCAGAATGATGGTCAATTATGCGAAGGCCACATTGTGCGTGCGTTGCCAACAGCTAAAAGTAAAACATCGTCAATATCGGATGTGGAGTGGGATATACGTGCAGAACATGGCACGTTGGTGGCGCGCAGTGCTGCTAGTTGTTTGTTGGCACCGCAGCCTGGTGATACGGCTTTACTGATGTGTGTGCGAGGACAATGGTGGATTACCGCAATTTTGCATTCTCCTTCGATTGCTAGTAGTGTTTTGCAGGTGCCGGGTGCGCAACAATTGACGGTTAGTGCGCCTGAAGTCATTTTACAGGCGGGGCAGGCGTGTCGTGTTCAAAGTGATTTATTCGAGTTGGAAACCCAAAAACTGGATGTGCGCAGCACGAGTGCTCGTTTTACTATTTCTGCCCTACAGTTAGCAGCGCGTTGTCTGACGGCCATGGCACAGCGTTTGCATTTGATGAGTGAGCATATTGATACTACTTGTCGTGCACGAACAACTCGGGTGGAGGAAGTAGATCACCTTTCAGCCCGTCACATTACAACGACGGCAGATGAAACGCACACCCAACAGACTGGACAAATGTTAATCAATGCACGAGATACGGTCAGAGTTGATGGTGACCGGATCTTAATGGGATAAGAAAGATAGGCGAAGTCGATGAATGCAACAATTGGCAATACCAACACTGCTAATAATACCGTTAATACTACTGTTAATACTATGAACACCGTATTGAATGATAGATCTGCGACGGCTTTGGCGCGCAACCATTTGCGTATGGGGCGGGTACGTGAAGCGGAGGCTTTATTGGAATCTTGGTTGCAACAAGAACCCAATAACCCTTCGGCACGTGTACTACAAGGTTGGTTGCTTCTATCTGGTGGCAAGTTTGATGAGGGTAGACAACTATTAGAAACTGCCGTATCCATCGCACCACATAACGCATTTGCCTATGTTGCCTTAGGTGTTTTGCATCAAGCACAAGGTAAGCCCGATGAGGCTGAGTTGTGTTGGGAGCGTGCGCTGGCTCTGGATGCTGCGGACGTCGATGCTGCAGCATTGTTAGTGGAAATGCGTATGCGAGCTGGCAATTTGGTTGCCGCAGAACAGTTGGCACGTGCAGCGCTAGCGGCGGCGCCGAACGCGCCACTGGCGCATTTCAGCTTGGCAGAGGTATTGCTTGATAAAGGCGATGTGGATGAATCACTGGATTTGTGTGAGCGTGGTGTGGCCCAGGAGCCAGACGATTGGCGTGGTTTGTTGACTTATGGTCGTATTCTGACGCAAGTTGGGAAACTACCAGAGGCACGTGCCAGATTGGAACAAGCTTTGGGTATGCGTCCTGGTGAGCCAGAGATAATTGCTGCTCTGGCTTTGGTCTTCTTGCGTCAAAGGGCTTGGACTGATGCGGAGCGCAGCGCTAGAAAGTTATTAATATTAAATCCTCGTCAAATAACGGGCACGCGCATTTTGTTGCAGGCTTTGGCTGGGCAAGGTCGCTTTGATGATGCGGCTAATCAGGTAGCACAAACAGCGACTAGCACGCCAGCAGAAAAGATTCTGCTACAGATAGATTTGGCCGGATTATATCGTCGTGTTGGTCGTATCGAGGAAGCAGAAAAAATCGCTTTGCAAGCACAGGCAGAGGCAGAAGAACCCAATATATTGATGCCGACCTATTTTTTAGCTGAGTTGGAATTAATAAAAGGGAATTGGGCTGTGGCATTTGACGCGTTGGCACGTTTGTCGCGGAGTAATGATGGCGGGCGTTTGCAAACTGGTTTGCCAGCAGCCGATGGGTTGCGTGATCGCCAAGTGATTTTGACGGGGGACAGTTTCCCTCAGATGATGTTGTTTGCGCGTTATGTGAAGCGTCTTGCGGAGCAGGGTGCACAAGTTACTTTGATCGGTGCGAATCTTGGTCGCTGCGGTGCATTGGCACAGGGTTTGCTGGGTGTGACAGCGATTCATCAGCCAGATCCCAAGGCATCGCTTGAAGAAAAAAACAAAATTTGGCCAGAAAACGCATTGTCAGAATCCCTGTTGTGCTTGCCAGCGCATTTTGGTATTGCAGCAGAAAGTCAGCTGTGGGATGGCCCGTATTTAACCGTGCCCGCTGAGCGGGTCGCCCAAATGCGCGCTGCGTTGGCGCAGTATCCACGTCCTTGGGTGGGAATAGAGTTGGGCCCGCAGCCAGACCAAGCAGTGTTACAAGCGATTGCTGATGCAGTACGTGCTAGTGGTGGTACCCCAGTAGGGTTGGGGCCAGGTTTGGAAGACGTCTTGGGCGAGACGGCTGTTTGGCCACGAATCCCGGACTTGTATGTATTGGCCACCTGGGTGCAAGCATTGGATACGGTGGTGGCTGGCAGCCATTTGATGCCAGCGATTGCTGGTCCGTTGGGTAAAGCCGCACATATTTTGTTAGAAATAGAATCGGATGCCTTGTGGGGAGTAAAGGGAAAAAACAGTCCTTGGTATCCTAGCTTGCATTTGCATCGGCAAACCCAGCAAAGTGATTGGCAGGATGCTTGGGCTGCGTTGCGCGTTTCATTGGCAGAATTGGCGGCTGAGTTGAAATCTGCACCAGTTCTGACAGGAGCTTAAGCGATGACGTCTGAACTGGCATCTTGGCGCCCCTTGGGGGATGCTATGGATATGCTGGAGAGGAATTTGGGGATGGCAATACGACGAGCGTTGCCATCCAATGCGTTGCGTGGGACCCCAGAATGGGAACGTGGTACTTTGACTTGGGATCTATTTTCCAAGCCGGTTGTCGAGAACATGCTTGAATCAGGAACAAAGCCAGTGCAGCGCAAAGAGCAACAACAAGTGCAACAAGAGCGACAAGTGCAAGAATCGGCTGGCTTGTTGCTAGCTAGTTTGACCTGGCGCCTGCGCGATACTTTGTTATGTAGTGGGCGTGGCATGAGCGAATGGCGTTTCCATGGTATTGCTTGGTATAACGATGCGCGTATTGACTTTTCTGGTGAGTGCTTGCGAGATACGGCAACAGGTGGGTTCTGGGAGTTTCGTTTGCAAGCACTTGGATTTGCTGCCGCAGTTGCATAATTTTTTAACCCCTTTCCAATCAGTGAAGAGGGTGAGGTGAGGGAGGAACATTTGTCATGACAAAAAATTCGACAGTCACCTGGGTACGACGAGATGCCAGCTGGTCACAGTCCTCCGCTATTGAGGTAAAAACTACCGATACTGCAGTGCCGGATGCGCCGTACGTAGACAGGGGGGGCAGTTCTCTACCAATCTTATATTCAAGTACCAATCCTGATGTCGCGGCCGTTCGTAGTATGACGGGTTTTGTGACGCTTTTGCAGCGAGAAGGGCAAGCAGTGATCACTGCTGATTTGCCTGCAGATGGCCAATGGAGTGCAGCATCGGCCAGTTATACCCTGATAGTCTATGACCCGAATGCACAGATTGCGCTTACAAATGCTACCCCTGTCGTTGTTAAGGTGGATCAGACTTTAACGCTCGTAGCCACAATGATGTTGGGCGGTGTTGATACTGGTTTCCCACTTTCTGCCCGGAATACGGCGAATAATTATTTTAGCTATGCGGTAGGAAAAGCCGGTGATACTGGCACGGCAAATATCGATAGTCGCAGTGGTAGCTTGACTGGATTAACCGCTGGTTCGGTGACGGTGACGGTAACCTTGCATAGTACGCGCCAATACGCGGTTATGAGCGCTGAGTTTGTCGTGACGGTAGAGAAGGGCGATAGTGTTCTCAGGTGGGCGAGTCCTCCTGCTGCATCGATCAAAATGGGAGAAACTTTTACTCCAACAGTTTCCCATAGTGGCAGCACGGCAGCAGTGGTGTATAGCAGTAGCGCGCCAGGCGTGGCGACGATTGATGCTGCAACGGGTGTCATTACCCCGGTCAGTGTGGGCAGCACCATCATTAGCGCTGTGTTGGCGGGAGATAGCAATTACAACATTGCGCCAACTCTTACTTACACTTTGACAGTAGAAAAGGGTGTCAGTGTATTGAGTTGGGTCGGTGTTCCCGTGACATCCATCAAAATGGGTGAAACACTTGCTCCAGTAGCGACATCTCACAGCGGTAGCACAACAGCGGTGTCTTACTCTAGCGATAATGACAGTGTTGCAATGATTGATCCTGCAACTGGCGTCATCACTTTGAAAGGGGTCGGTAGTAGCACAATTAGCGCTGTGTTGTTAAACGATGCTAACTATCAGGCTGCACCAGCTATTTCTTATACGCTGACGGTAAATAAGGGAAATAGTACGTTGAGCTGGGTGAGCACGCCTGCTGCATCCATCAAAATGGGTTTGACCCCATCGACTCCTCAAGTCTCGCAAAGTGGTAGCACAACAGCAGTGTCTTACTCCAGCAATGATGCCAGTGTTGCAACGATTGATCCTGCAACTGGCGTCATCAAATTGATAGGTGTCGGAAATGTCACGATCAGTGCCACGTTGCTAGCGGATGCCAATTACCAAGCGGCACCAGCGCCTATTAACTACACTTTTACAGTAGAAAAAGGTGACAGTACTTTAAGCTGGGCTAGTACGCCTGCTGCATCCGTCTACATGGGCGATGTGCTCCCTCCTTTTGTCGTATCGCGTAGCGGTAGCACGACAGCGGTTGACTACAGAAGTAGCAATCTAAGCGTAGCAAAGATTGATGCTAGTGGCGCTGTCATTTTGTGCGGTTTAGGTACGACGACCATCACTGCTGAGTTGGTGGGAGATAGGAATTATTACGCTGCTCCAGCAACTATTACCTATGATATAACGGTCAGGAAAGGCGATGTCACAGTTAGTTTGCTTTACAGTCCGTTTTCAGTGTATGTCAATGAAAAATTGACTTTGGTGCCAGTGGCTAAAAGGACGGGTACGGGTACGGTAGTGGTGGACGATCTCACTTATCACTATGCAGTAGGGAAGGCGGGAGATACTGGAACAGCGACTATTGATGCAGCAAGCGGGGTGTTGACCGGCGTGGTGAATGGTTCTGTAACTGTGACGGTAACATGTACCAGCAACTTGTACCAAGTAACCGGAACCGAATGCACGGTAGCGGTGCTGGCGAGCAGCTGCGTAGTCAGCGTGCCTGCTGCTACCGTGACTATCAAACGTGGTGGTGGCAATGATCCAAGTTATCAAATTGCTCCCACTGCTAGTTTGAATGGCATCGTGGCGCGGAATGGCGCGCCATATGGGAGTGGCACCTATAATTTTACATACAGTTATGCCTTATCGGATGTGTCGCCTGTTGGTAGCGTGACACTTAGCCCTGGTGGTTTGATTACTGGCGCTCACTTTGGTACAGCTACAGTCACCATCACAGTGACTTTTAGTGCGCCTGTTTCCTTAAGTGCTTCGACCACGTTGTTGGTCAGTGTGATAGACGGCAATCCAAATACGCCTAGGCCAACCGGTAAAAATGTCGATTATCCTGCTTATACTGGCAGCGAGCCGCCACAATTGGAGGCGGTACAGGCATTGTTGGATGATTTGATGCCAGTGGCGCCGGGTCAAACGCACGATGACCCCAATTCCACCGCTGCGCAATTATTTGGTTTGGACTTATCGTACTTTGAAAATATCCAAGCAGATGGCAAGAAAATTGTTTTTCCTATTAATGAAGCCAATGATATTTATCAAATGAGTTGTAATGCAACCAGTTATTTGCACTTAAAAGCTACTAAGGAATTGGTGTTGGGCGATAACATGTCATTTACCTACACTAGGGGAAATACATTTAACGTCAACCTTAATATCAACAACAAGGTTGATAAAGATTCAAAAGAAATGACCGGTCATGGCGTCACTAGTACCAGTATTACGGGTGTTGCGGCCGAGTTGCAATTGAAGTCATTTTCTACCTATGAAGACACTCTTTATCCTTACCAAAAAAATCCAGGGACGGAGGATGTCACTAATTCTGTGTATTTGCCCAAATTGAGCAAGCTGAAGCTCGATTATGGCAGGATTAACTCATCTCGCCGCGATCGTGTGGTGAAGCTGGAATTTTTAGGACCCGATAAGGCAAATGGAGATGGCGAGGGGCACGATAAAAATGACGGTAATTTAAATACCTTGGAACTTAAGCATCGCGATCCTTATCGCTTAAAACCAGAAGGATGCGCTTATGCTGAATTTACACAAATTACCGACGACGGATTTAAGCCGTATAAGGGCGCATCCAAAGGCGTTAGCGCCAAAGGGAAAGGCAATCCCAACATTTTGCCGGAAGAAAATCATCTGGGATTGCTGGGGGATTATTTTCATGATGAGACGAATGGCGGTAAAGCGATGGCGCAGTATGACACCATTGATTTGCCGGATTATGTATTGAATGATGACCTTTTTGATACAACCCAGGTCGATGGTGGGGTCAATTTCTTACAATTCCGAAAAGGAAAAGGTCGTTTGCGTCATGAATATATGGACAATACGATCAAAATGCTACAAAAAGCCAAAGCGGTCTTTAACATAAACATTGCCGGTGGAATACGAGACTTTTTTGTTGCTGGTGTGGTTTCCGAGCTGGACTTTTCTGCGACGCTGATTTGCCACTCATGGATATCGCCAGTCGGGTTTAATCACACTGTTTGTGCGGTTTCTACTAATACGAATTTTTATGCCATTAGATCCAATGGTTCGTATACCATGATAAATTGTGAAAATTATGTTTTGACGACATATGTTGAGTGGCTTTTTGGTGGAAAAGGCGAAAACATTTGGTTGAAATTAACGCAAGCACAAATAGACGAGCAGGCGCGGGTAGCACAAACGGAAAATTCTATATGTGATGTCATTGTACGAAATATTCAGGATAATAATGATCTTTTTCGAGATCAATTTGTAGCTTTTCGTCTATCGGAGAACGAGATCTATTTAGAAAATATTCGAATGAAGATTGAATCTCAGCTAAAGCTTATAGGATGAAGATTTTAGGGTAGGGTAGCTGATATAAGGAGTTTCATTCATGAGTATGTTTGAATCCACGGTGGCAATTGTTTTTCCTGATTTTCCCAGTGGGGAAATCGTGATGAAAGTCCAGGAGATCAAGACACTTGCTTTTGAAGTGACAGTGAATGGTAGTGTAGTGGCGCCGACAAACTGTAGTTATGAAGTCTTTAACGCAGATGGTGTAACGTCCAATACTGGCACCTTGCAAGTTATTGCTGCAGCTGGCACTACATCTTGCGATATCAGGGGATTGGCAATAGGTGCGGCACGAATCAAACTAACAGTCACGGTCACGGATCATGGGAATTTACTGTCAGCATCAAGCTATGTGGCAGTGGTGGTGAGCAGTGTGACAGATGCATTGATGTCTATGACAGATGCTTATAAGCTGTTTGGCTGGTTGGATAGTTATTTTTCTGTGCCAACGGGTAATCGGCGCACCACATTTCAAATCAGCGAAGCTAACAATATTTACCAAGCCAGTTGTACCGCCGCCAGCCATTTGCGCTTAAAAGCCAGCAAAGAATTGATTTTGGGCGATAACATTACATTTGTTTGTACTAGGGGCAACACGTTTAACGTCACTGTTAATCTCAACGACAAGAGCGATAAGTCTGATAAGGCCATGACGGGTCATGGCGTCACCAATTTCAGCATAATTGGGGTGGCGAGCCAATTAGAGCTTGAGGCATTTTCTGCCCATGAGGATGAATATTATTCTTACGATAAAAGTCCTGGCACAGGCATGAATTATGTCTATCTTCCCAAATTAAAGTCTTTACATTTAGATTACGGCCGAGTGACATCTTGGCGCTACGATCGCGCTATTTCACTGGAATTCATGGGGTTGCATGACGATGGCAGTTTGAGGCCAGATAAATGTCAGTATGCCAACTATACTGAAATACAGAAAAATCAAATCTTTTCCAGTGTGCTTGGCCGCGAATTGTTGCCAGAAGAAAAGAATCTGGGTTTGCTGAATGAGTATTTCCGTGATAAGGGTAAGGATGATACATCTAGCTGCATGGAGCAATATCATAAGATAAGGTTACCTGGTAGCTTATTAGCTGATCCTACGCTGGATACTGGTGGGGCCAACATCTTGCAATTCATGCATGGCAAGGGGCGCTTGGCTTACGATTACATGGATGGAGCAATGAAGACATTCTTGAAAAGCAGGGATTCCAATATCCTCATGTATGTTGGGCCTATCGTGACAGAGAGCGTGGCATGTGCAGCATTTGTTAAGCTGGAATATTACGCTTTCATGATCACCAATCAAGTGATTTCGCCCTGGCATTTTAATACGGATGTTGTTGGACTGGCAGCAAACATCACAAGATCGCTATGCAAGGTGGGATGCGATTATAATGGGTATATTGTTCACACAACGTTCGGTACTGGTGTGATGAAATCGGCGACAGAGATGGGAACTAGTGTGTACAAAACAGAACTTGGTACAGCAGTGTCGGGATGGTCGATTATGAATGTCGAAGAATTTTCTAGTTTTGTAGGCGCGGGTTTGGTAGTACTTGATAATGCAACTGGTGGAGTGTTTTCAACCACGTATCAGATTCTCACCGCAGGAAGTGCTATAGATCAGGCAGCAATGGCAAAATATTTGAGCGAATTAAACATTTAATTTTATATCTGGAATTTCAGTCGAATAAAATTATGTAGAGGCTATAAGTATGGCTATCCAGTGGAAGTGCAAGCAATCGCCTGTTTGGCAATCGGGCGATGGCATTAAAGTGCGATTAGACCAAGGTACTGTGCTTGATTGGCCACAAGTACTAGTAACTCCAGGCAATGGTGCGCCTAGCTATACCAGCGATAACCATTCCGTAGCGGAAATCGATCCCAATACGGGCGAAATTCAGTTGCAAGGTTTACCAGGGGCTGCCACGATTACCGCCAGACTAGGCAATGGTGAAGCGGCTTCCTACACTCTTGATGTCCAAGAAATAGAAGCAGTGATCAGTTTTCCTGATTACCCCTCTTCTTCCGCTTCAGTGTCGGTGAATAATTCATTGGACATTCGCCCTATTGCTAAAACCAAGATTTCGGGCAGCATTGTGGCAGGTGCAACCTTTACTTGCACCTCATCCAAGTCTTCTGTCACGGTCACCAACGCTGGCTTAGTTACAGCGGGTGCTAATGTTGATACTGCCACGATTACAGTGACATTAAACAGTGATCAATATACGGCAGGGCAAGCGACTTTTCTGGTGAAAGTACTTGCGTCAGCCGATGACGTGGTTGTCACTGCGACGAGCGATGCCTCTGTCCTTACCGTAACAGGGGGTGCCAAGCAGACATGCCAAATCACGCCCACAATGACTATCAATGGCAAAAAACAAAATAGCGTGACTTATGAGTACTCTTCATCAAATACTGATATAGCGACAGTTGGTGATTCTGGTCAAGTGACAAGTAAGACAACACCAGGCGTAGTTGGAGTGACGGTCACAGCCACAGTCACCTTGAACGGTACACCTGTGAGTGCGACCACTTCAGTGGCAATCACTGTGGTGGCTGTAGATGGTGACACCAACAATCCCAGGCCCGTGTCTTATCCCTCTTATTCTGGTACAGAAATACCCAGTATTGATGCGGTGAAAGCGTTGCTGCAAGCGTTGATGTATGACGACCCGAATACCCATACTGATGACATTGACCAGCCTGCCAGCGTTGCTGCCCAACTATTTGGCTTGGATTACAGCTATTTTGCCGCAATTGCACCCAGCGGTAAGAAAGTGGTCTTCCCCATTAAGGAAACCAATGATATTTACCAAGCCAGTTGCAAGGCAATCAGTCATTTGCAATTAAAGGTGAGCAAAGAATTAGTGCTTGGGGATAATATTTCATTCTCTTGCACTAGAGGCAATACATTCAGCATAAATGTGAATCTCAACAACAAGGTGGATCGCACTGGTCAAGATTTAAATCACGATGGAATAGATGACAGCGTCAAAACAGGCCATGGTGTCACCAATACCAGTATTACGGGAATTACTTCTGAATTGAAATTAGGTGTTAACGAAGGAATCACAGAGGATTTTTATAGTTATAGTGGCAGTCCGGGAACGGGTAAAAATCATGTCTATCTCCCCAGACTTAAGACATTAAAATTGGATTACGGCAATATCACATCTTACCGAGCCGATCGCGTGATCACCATGGAATTCATGGGGCCCGAAAGTGATGGTGGTCACTTAGATGCCAGTCGTTGCAGCTA
Source organism: uncultured Burkholderiaceae bacterium (assembly GCA_964568305.1). GTDB lineage: Bacteria > Pseudomonadota > Gammaproteobacteria > Burkholderiales > Burkholderiaceae_D > JAGKXB01. Next base: position 8,256 of record CAZMPS010000002.1, on the reverse strand, counting down.
CGCTAGTTTTCAACTGGTTACCAAGGAGTTATTTCATCCTGATACCGGCTCCAATACGTTAACAGGGACGGGAGAAAGTCCCAATATTGGTGTATCCAAGGGTGCTGGACAAGATACAAAAGGGAAATCTTCGTACGACTCGGGCATCATTATTGCCCCTGATGAAAAGAACCTGGGTTTGTTGTTGCAAGATTATTTTCAAGATGGTTACATGGCGCAATATGACAGCATTGGTTTGCCTAGAGAATTTCTGGCGGACTCTGCAATCGATGTTCCAGGGGTCAACATATTGCAATTTACCAGGGGGAAAAGCCGTTTAATTTATGAATATTTAGATGGCATGATCAAGCAGTATTGGTTGGCGAATAAGTTAGTTGCTACCACCATTATCGCTGCCGTGCGGGTGGCGGTTGCCATGGTGTTCATACATAAGCTGGATTATTTCCAAGTTCAATACAATAATCATAACAATGCGGCAATCACGCTGAATACCCGTCTTCAACCGTTGGAGGCCAATTTTGAGGTAAGAGGCGCCCATTTGGGTATAAACATATTGGGAATTGATAATCAAGAGTTTATGGGAAATCGGTTACTAGCTTTTTGGGGGAGTACGGTCCGGATTCGGAGTGGGGCAGAACTTAAGGCCGCAATTCTAGAGTGTAAAACACGTCTATCTAATAATGAAACTATTGGTAACGCATTAAAAGCGGCAGCCATAAAAACACAGGTTGTTAATCAACTGGCGGCGACACAAAGTCAGGTAGACAAAATCCTTGGGCTAGTTAAGAATCATGATGCGTTAGCAAACATTCATGTCAATGAGTTAACCATAATGGCGTAATGGATTAGTACGTTTTCTATGCAAGATGCGTGCTCGTTTTTTGATTTTGATTGGTTTTTGAGGAGTGTGTTATGTTTTCAGGAGGGATTACATTGAATTATGCCCGGATCTCAAGTGCTCAAGATCCGATACCTGGAATCAACGTTGCTGCATTAATTACGAAGTTGCGTGCTCCACAGTCTGAAACATTGGTCGAAAGAAAACATCATGTGCAGGTTTTGCTAGGTGATGGGATTGATATTAAAAAGCATGGTTTGGCAAACTTGTTACTGAATGTTGCATATGAACAAGCTGATCGAGATTTAGCCCAGTTTTTGGTTGAGCATGGTGCGAATCCTTATAGTTGTACTCCAAATCTTCGACGAACGGTTTGGTTTGCATCGGACATGGAAGGTTTATTTAATGTTTCCCCGCATCAAGAGTTGAACAGTAACGGATCCGAAGGGGAGATACAGTTTCTATATGCTGAGGCTGTCGAAGATGAGGCGGTCTCTCGACAATCTATAGGATCTATGGGGGCGCATATGACATCTACGTCTGTGAATGTGGAGTGTCCGATTTTGGTGCTGACGGCTCCGGGATGTGCGCGTTCGGCGCCTACATTTGCGATGGTTCGTTATGCTGAAAGTGACCCTTATAGTTTCTTTAATTCAAACAATTTCGCAGACAAACTGTTGCGATTAGAAAATGAAATGAAGCAACTTTCTGCCCAAGAAAAGCTTTCATCTTTGAGAAAAATATTTGCTGCACGAGAATCTGAGGGTCGTTTGCGGTTTTCTATGGGTTTGCAAAGTGGCGTCGATTCCGATGCCATGAGGTTTTACAAAGGATTGCTGAATTTGGCGCCTCCAATTGCTAGAAGGGAATTGCTTAGCATAAAAGACGGTAATGGAGCTCCCGCGCTTTTCAGCGCACTTCAAGATGGTAATGTTGCTGCCTTACAGTGTATGGTAGTGTTGTTAAAGTTGGTGTCACCAGGGTCGCGCCATGCATTGCTTGAGGCAAAAGATGATAGTGGAATTTCGGGCTTAGAAAAAGCTCTTATAAATAATAAAGTCAATGACATCAAAACTGTTTATTGTGAATTAATAAATTTGACAAGAGAAGAATGGTCAAATCGGATTATCTTGCCGCTTGGTGGCGTGTCGTTTTTTCAGAGAAGTTTAATGTATGGGCAGTGGGATCATGTATTGTCATATTGTGACTTTGTGATTGCTATCGCGCGATATTTAGCATTGGAAGAGCGTCGTTTGGTACTAGAATCTGTATATGAAGCCGGCGGGAGGGGGCGGTTTCTTGGCCTTTTTGGACCGAAGAAGCTGGTTTCTTATCAGAACTTATCTGCTGATTCTCATATATATACTCAAATTTGTGACCGAGTCACGGAAATGAAGAATGCTTTGAAGCGACATTATTAATGAGTTGAGTGGAACATTCAGTCTGATTGATGGGTGTTGACTATTGGCAATGTTTTATTTGGCTGCTATACCAAAATGCATCTCTTGGGGGTGTTGTAGAAAAGTCTCATTATTAACAAATTTTTAAATGATATTTATTTGGAATTCAGAAGATATACATTCAAATCAATATAAATAATGCAATAGGGTGGGCTTGTGATAACTTCAAAATATGTATCGTACGCTGCAAATTTGTGTGCGGCTTATACTGCGCCAGTCTCATCGGCACGTGTCATTGACATGGATGATGATCAGTTAGTAAACATGGCCGTACAAATGAGCGTGGGCACCAGGTTGGGTTGCTCAGACTTACGCAGCGTTACAGCGGATGATTTGACTGCCTCACGATTTTTTGGAAATGGAAGGGTGCAAGCGAAGTTGATAAGCGCATTGATGAGAGGGACTCTCATGGACCCACAAATCACCCAACATTTGCGAGTATGCGTTCCTGCTATAACGTCAGATAGTCAAGATGAGATAGTCAAAATAAAATTATCGTGGTTGCTAGATACGTTAAACACAAAGCCTGATTTAGCTTTTGTTCTGAGATTTTTCGATAAAATCTCACCGGGTTTAAAAGAAGAGATAATGTCTGCCGTTGTTGAAGGCAAATTTAGTCTTGAAACATCGTTAAATGCGGTGATTGAAAATCTTTCTATATTGGTCACTAATGATACAACACGGAATCTACTTGTACGAGCGATAAGTGAAGGACGTTTCGCTATATCGAAAAAGACAATCATAGGCATGGCTGGGGAGTTAGGCGTATTTCTAGGTGAAGAGGGTTCCCTTATTAATGAAAAGGAGCAAAAAGATATAGCAGATGCTGTTCGGGTTGCGAAATTTTCTTTCCCAGAAGCATTGATAGAATTAATTGCAAATTTATCTATATTTTCATATTCATCAGCGCAATGCCGCATTGCATTAGCTATGTACAACCACGTATTCGGTACGGAAAAGGGAGTATTGATGGCATTGGCTAGGAATCTATCCAAATTTACACACAAAGATTCTCAAACAAAGGTTGTTGAGGCCATTTTAAAAGATTGTTTTGGTAAAGAGCCTCAAGTATTGCAGCAATTGGCTGATAATTTTCCCAACGATTGGTCTGATGAAGAAACCCAACTATTTCTCGCACAAGCTGTTTGTAACAAGAAATTTGGTGGTGGGAAAAATATGAAAGTGATGATAAAAAAATTATCCACTCCCATGGCTGCCAAAGTTCAGTCGTATCTTTCAACTAATTTAATTGATGGGAAGTTTGATTCTGATCTAAGTTTAAAATCTGTGGTGGAGGAAAAACTAGATATGAAACCTTCCTCTTTTGTTACAGAAGAGAGGGTAGACAATCCGTCGTCTTCAGCGCCGCCATTACCAGTAGAAATTCCACTATTGAATGTTGTGGCAAGTGGTGGGGGAAATATTGACGTAGTGTCTCGAGAAGGGCGTGAGCGAGCGAATAGTGAGACTAGCACTGAGGATGACTCATACTTGGAGGATTTGCCATTTTTTTGCGTCATCAGTTAGTCCGATTGAGTAGAAGAGGTGGGAAATTTTGTGGCACTCTTTTCTAAAGACAGTGGAAGCTTGTTGCATGTATTAACCGTGTCAATGGTGTTTTGATGTGATTTTTTCGATGACCTAACCCATTGCAATAAATCCGCAATTTGCTGTTTTTCGCATTAACCTTGAGATTCGTGCGCGCATGAACTGAGGTTTTAACCATAAGAGAAATATGATGATTGGGTGTGTTACAACCGGTGGTGCAATGCCAGTCTATGGGGTGATTGCAAATTCACCAAACGTAGCGCCGCCAACCATGGAAGAGCATAAAGCAGAGGCATTGCGGCTGTTACGCGATTTGCCCCTTACTGGTGCCGATACGCTGCTAAGGAAGCAAG
>CAZMPS010000002.1:0-4047 GCA_964568305.1 uncultured Burkholderiaceae bacterium | reverse complement strand
ATTTGGTGAGGAATGGGTTTGATGTCAATACGCCTATTGAGGAGAGTAATCATCAAAGAACCATGCTGTTAGACTTGGCATTCAAAGCGTTGGACGATGATTTTGCCCGCCTTTTAGTTACGCGTTACCGGGCTAATCCAGGGTTATGCATAGAAACGGTGTGGTTTGCTGAGGATATGCAGAAATTGTATGATGCTTTACCTGTAGCTACTGAGCCCGAGTTTTCCGATAGTCGCGTAGTAAATACGTATGATGCTTTACCTGTAGCTACTGAGGTTTCGGATTTACATACTCGTGATGCGGCACCATCAGAATCAAACGTGCCTGCAGTTATCAGACGGTATGATGAACCGTTGCGTTTGGCAGAAGATACTTTAAGAACTTGGCAGAGTGCCCCGGGATCTTTTTCATCTTTTGCCACACTCATAACACGCATAGACAATTTAATGCATCGATTTGTGGACTACTTGGCGGCGATGCCGCAACAAGATCTGCCCGGATTCATCGCTACTGAATATAGTGCTTGGTATGCCAAGTTTGAAGGTTATATCGGTTTGGAATTTGCCTTGCGCGAAAAGATTGCGGATGCTTTACGTAGCGGAAATAAGGAATTAGCGCTTTCTTACTGTGCCATCATCAGAGAAATGGCACCATACATGAAAGATGAGGCGCGCTACAATTTGCTGAGGGGCATAAAGATGGATGGTGGCAGGGGACATGCCCTAAGTATTTTTAGCATTCGGCCAGCATCGAATTACCAAAGACTATGTGGTGAGGATCCTGCTTTTTATACTGAATTTAAGGCGATGAAGGTACTGTTGAGCGATTCGCTGAATGGGGTAAAGCTGTCGCCACGATTACAATCGACTAATATACTTCAGGCAATTGACTGCTACCAGCAGCTTCGTCTACGTAATAGTGGGGCGAGAAAATCTATTAAGGCATATGCAGAACTATTGGCTTTTATCCCTGAAGGGCGAGTGCGGTTGATTAATGATCAATATTTACGTTGGAGGGATATATCATCATCAAAGGCATTATCTTTGCCTTATGGGCTTGCCTATGCTATGCGTGATCAGGATAAAGAATTGGCACTTTCCTATATCGACATAGCCGAATTAGTAGCGCCTAATATGCGAAATGAAGAGCGTTTTGTATTGCGGCAATGCATCACTCCTGACGATATTCCGCCACGACACGTTTATTTCTTTTTTGGCATTAGTACAAAATTATGTGAAGACCCTACTTTTAATACCAAGTTTCGTCGTATGAATGCGCAATTAGAAGTTTTATTGGGTGGTTGGCGGCCGCCAACGCAAGACAATCAGGGTGCGGGTAGTGGAGATCACTGACTTCTGCCAATTAGCGAAATTTACTCCCATTTATTCGCCTTGATCATTTCTAATAGAAAATCTCGGATAAATACACAATTTGCTGTTTCCCGCATTAACCTTGAGATTCGTCCACGCATGAACTGAGGTTTTAGTCATAGGAGAAATATGATGTTTGGAAATGTACGTGCTACAACCAGTAGCACAATGCCAGTAGGGCTTGCCAATTCATTAAACGTAGCGCCAACCATGGAAGAGCATAAAGCAGAGGCGTTGCGGCAGTTACGCGCTTTGCGTTCTTATGATGTTGATACGTTAAAGAAACAAGAGATAGTGAAGGATTTGGTGAGCAAAGGGTTTGATGTCAATGATCCTATTGATGATAGCGGTTATCATAAAATCAGGCTGCTGGACATGGCCTTCAAAGAGATGGATGAAGATTTTGCCCGTTTTTTAGTGGTTAATTATCATGCCAATCCAAAGTTGTGTGTTGAAGCCGCGTGGTTTGCTGGGAGCATGGTGGCAGTGTTTGATGGATTGCCAGCGAGCACTGCGGTTGCAGATCCACATGCCTGTGGTGCAGCATCGCCAGAACCAGGCGCTGTGCCTGAGGTCATTATCCAGTACAACGCATCGTTGCGTTTGGCAGAAGATGCTTTGACAACTTGGCAGAGTGCCCCGGGATCTTTTTCATCTTTTGCCACACTCATAACACGCATAGACAATTTAATGCATCGATTTGTGGACTACTTGGCGGCGACTCCAAAGGAAGATTGGCCCACATTAATTCACGTTGAATATATGGTGCAGTATGCCAAGTTTGATGGTTATATAGTTTTGGAATTTGCCTTGCGTGAAAAGATTGCGGATGCTTTACGTAGCGGAAATAAGGAATTGGCGCTTTTGTACTGTGCCATCATTAAAGAAATGATCCCGCGCATGAAGAATTATGCACGTTACAATTTGCTGAGGGGTATAAAGATGGATGGTGGTAGGGGGCATGCCCTAAGTATTTTCGGTACTTGGTGGGCATCGAATTACCAAAAACTATGCCATGAAGATCCTGCTTTTTATACTGAATTTAAGGCAATGAAAGTACGGTTGAGGGATTCACTGAATTGGATGACACCGTCGCCACGATTACAATCGGCCAATATACTTCAAGCAATTGACCGCTACCAGCAGCTGTGTCAAGGTAATGGTGGGTTAAAAAAACGCGTTAAAGCGTATGCGGAACTATTGGCTCTTATCCCTGAAAAGGATCGAACGTTGTTGATTAATAATCAATATCCAGGTTGGAGAGGTAGCTCATCATCGATGGGAATGTCTTTGGTTTATGGGCTTAGAGAGGCTATGCATCATGAGGATAAAGAATTGGCGCTTTCTTATATCGAGATAGCCAAAATAGCAGCGCATGATCTGAAAAATGAAGATCGTTTTGTATTGCGGTATTGCATAACTCCTGGGAGAGATACTGAACATTACGTTCAAGGCAGAATTTTCCCGTATGGCAACAAAGTAAGTATGGAATTATGTAAAGATCCTGCTTTTAATGCCAAGTTTAATGCGATGAACGCGCAATTAACCACTTTATTGGGTAATTGGATGCCACCAGAGCCAACATATGAGCAGTCTGCTGGCAATGGTCCTTGAGAATTACTTCAAAATGGCATGTGCCCAATTGATTTTGGAGAAAATTTGACGGTACCTGAGAAAAATACTCCTGACTTTTGCCAATTAGTGCGTAAGACTGGAGCCGGTCGCTTGGCTACTACGCTGGATGGTTGGCCTTGTTGTGGACGCGTTGCTGGAATTAGTCGCAAACTCCAACCATTTTCTTAGTAATGACAGCCGGCTGCATTAATACTGAGTTAAAACAAAAAACCCCGCACATGGCGAGGCTTTTTGATGTTTGTCGCTAGTTTCAAAATCCCACTGACTTACGTACGGTGGGATTTTACTCAGTCAAACTTTTGTTGTTTTTTATTAGAACGATTGGCAAACAGTGTAGTTAGACGTATCTACATAAGCCGCGTCCAGCGCTGTGGCAACTTTTACGGAGTTTGCTAAACCAGCTCCTTTTTGTGCTGAGGCGTATACACTTCCTGTATTGGGAACACCGTCATCCATCGCAATATCAAGCTGCCGAGCCAATTTTCCTGGAATTGCGCTACTGCAAATTACATGCAGTCCCGAGGTCGTGGCTGGTGTTGTTGGATGCAAAAGATTGGAGTTAGAGGTAATACCTAAGTAACCACCAACTGCATTTTTCGCTTGCCCAGAAGTGAAAGCACCAGTCGCTAATTCTGCCAATCTAACGTGTTGCCAAAATAAGGAAGATTTGTTGGTTGCAACAGGAGCAGCGGCGCCGGTCCAGTCAACATTGTCAATCAACCCATTGCCAGGATTAGTTGTACTGACAGTTGGAGTGCCTGGTAAATGACTAGCAACATCAGCATCATCACCTGGAACAGCCTTAAATTTATCAACATAGGCGTTGTACATGGTTTGTACAGAAGCAAATTCGCCTTGCAGGGCTTTGACTTTTGCACTGTCGACTAATGCTTGTCCTTTGAGGACACCGCCTAATAACAAACCAATAATGACTAAAACAATGGCAATTTCTACCAATGTGAAGCCGGATTGGCGGGTAGAAAATTTGTGATGCATTAACATAATATTCTCCAGAAGTTGTAAAGCTGGGTTGAGTATAAGC
>CAZMPS010000001.1:0-32901 GCA_964568305.1 uncultured Burkholderiaceae bacterium | reverse complement strand
TGCCTATACCATCAATTTTTGCACCCATAGCTAGCAACATCTGCGCCAAATCGGTGACTTCTGGCTCACGCGCCGCATTTTCCAGGATAGTTTCCCCCTCCGCCAAAGTCGCTGCCATCAACAGGTTTTCCGTTCCTGTGACAGTGATCATGTCCGTAACGATGCGCGCGCCCCTGAGCTTTTTAGCCTTGGCATGAATGTAACCAGCTTCGATAGTGATTTCTGCACCTAATGCCTGCAAACCTTTAATATGTTGATCCACTGGGCGCGATCCAATTGCGCAACCGCCAGGCAAGGACACTCTGGCTTCACCAAAACGTGCCAATAATGGCCCTAAAACCAAAATCGCAGCACGCATGGTTTTGACCAATTCATAAGGTGCTTCAAGCTTATCAACCACACTACCGTTCAATATCACCTGATCATCGCGACGCTCCGCGCGCAAACCAGTTTGACGCAACAAAGTCAACATGGTGGCGACATCTTGTAAGTGCGGGACATTGGACAATTCAAGATCGTCAGCAGTCAACAAACCTGCACACAAAATAGGCAACGCGGCATTTTTTGCGCCTGAAATGGCAATTTCACCATCTAAACGATGACCACCAATAATCCGTAATTTATCCATGTCGTTTTGCTTTTATTGTTGTTGTTCTAATATTTTTGAAATTCTTCTGGCGTCAATGTTTTCATCGACAAGGCATGAATCTCTTCCCGCATACGCTCACCCAAGGCAGCGTAGACTAATTGATGACGAGCAATCAAACGCTTGTCGGTAAATAAAGACGAGACAATCACAGCATTAAAATGCTGGCCATCTCCTTCGACTTCGATATGCGTGCAATCGAGGCCAGCCGTGATGTAATTTTTAACGAGTTCTGGGGTAGGTAACACAGAATTTTCCTAATATTAATAATTTAATAACGCATTAATACGTCAATACGCTTATACGTAATACAATGAGATGGAGATACGAGAATACAAGTGATTCTTAATGACGCAATTTATAACCGCTTCTCAATAAGCCCATCGCAACACTAGCCAGCGCAACAAGAGATACGCTCACAATCAGCAAGCTATGCCATGGATTGACGTCGGAAACACCAAAGAATCCATACCGAAAGCCATCGATCATGTAAAAAAATGGATTGCAATGCGACACCATTTGCCAAAAATACGGCAACGTATGAATGGAATAAAACACGCCAGACAAGAAGGTCGCGGGCACGATGATAAAGTTCTGGAATGCGGCCAACTGATCAAATTTTTCCGCCCAAATACCAGCAATCAAGCCCATCGTACCAAGCAAAGCAGCTGCCAATAAGGCGAACACGATACTCCACAAAGGCGCAACAAGCGATAAAGGCACGAACCACATCGTAATCAACAAAACGCCACCACCAACAACCAAACCACGTAGGATAGAGGCACACACATAAGCGCAAAACAACTCCAATGTCGAAAGCGGTGGCAATAACACAAACACCAAATTACCAGTAATTTTGGATTGAATCAGCGAAGAAGACGCATTGGCAAATGCATTTTGCAACACACTCATCATCACCAAGCCTGGTATTAAAAAGGCGGTATAGCGCACACCTGTATAAACCTGAACATGCGCCTCCAATACATGACCAAAAATAAGCAAATACAACATGGCCGTTAAGATCGGCGCAGTCACGGTTTGCGTTGCCACTTTCAAAAAGCGCAATACCTCTTTGTAAAACAAAGTACGAAAACCAACAGAAATCAAATGGGTAGGATTATTCAACATATTTTTCACTGGGCATCACTACGCATTTCCACTCATCACTTGCAAAAACACATCTTCCAAATCGGCTTTTTGCAAATGCATATCTTCTATAACAGCGCCGTTTTCACGAATCCTGGCCAAAATATGTTCAATCTCGGCATAGTCATTAATATGCAGAACAAATTTATTATTCTTACTATTTTCAGTACCTGATTGCACTTCGCCCGTGCGCAACATCAGCGGTTTCAAACTAGAAGGCAAATCACCTGATGTCAATTGCACCACCAGCTGCACACCAGAAATACGCTTAATCAGTGCCGCCATGGTATCCAAAGCCACCACTTTGCCGCTTTTCAACATAGCAATACGCTTGCACAAAGATTGGGCTTCTTCCAAATAATGCGTCGTCAAAATGATGGTGTGACCTTCTTGATTGAGGCGAGTGATAAATTTCCACAATGTCTGGCGCAATTCCACATCCACACCAGCAGTCGGCTCATCCAACACAATGACAGGCGGTTTATGTACCAACGCTTGCGCAACCAAGACACGCCGTTTCATGCCACCGGACAACGCACGCATATTAGTATCAGCCTTATGCGTCAAATCCAGATTTTCCATCACATCATCAATCCAACGATCATTATTGGCGATACCAAAATAACCGGACTGTAGGCGCAGTGTTTCGCGCACGGTGAAAAAAGGATCAAACACTAATTCTTGCGGCACCATGCCGAGCTTTTGGCGTGCATCACGGTAATCGCTGACGACATTATGGCCATGAATGCTCACGCTGCCGGCATCCGCGCGGTTCAAGCCAGCAATGATGGAAATAAGAGTGGTTTTACCGGCACCATTCGGCCCCAACAAGCCAAAAAACTCACCTTCTTCTATCGATAGCGAAACGCCATCCAAAGCTTGCAAGGAGCCATAACTCTTTTTGACATCTTCAATATAAACGGCTGCTGCCATACTGCCTAACCAATGATAATTTATTAATTAACTAATCAGCGAACTCGTTGTACGTTATCGATTGCCTACAGGTCAGAAATACTCAACAAATCCGTCACGCCATACAGTTCTACTAGACTTTGCAAATTAGCAGGAACAGAAACAAAACGTAATGCAACGCCCTGTTCCTGAGCAGCACGTTGCCATCCAAGTAAAATCGCAACAGCAATCGAATCACAGGCTGACACTGGCGACAAATCAAACACCTGCTGACCTTGCGCAATCGCCAGCAAACCAGCATCCAACGTACTTTTTGCTTGATCAAGCTGGTCCATCGTCAGGGTTGCACCTAGTGTAAACATAGTGGAAAAATGTATTGATTAGAGTGCTTATTTATAAATGTGTTTATTTGTTATTCACAATATTGACACTGTTCACTTTATTCGTTTTGGCAGCTTTTTCTGCTAACTTCTTATTTCTGTCCACCAAAACTTGAATCAAACCATCGATACCAGATTTATTGATTTCAGTAGCAAAATTACCCTTGTAAGTCTCAATCAACCATGCGCCTAACACGTTGATATCATAAATTTTCCAACCAGCAGAACCTTTTTCAAGTCGATAGTTCAGCTGAATCGGCTCACCTCTTGCCTGCACAACTTGAGAACGTACGACGACTTCTGTGTCCGCTGGATCAACACGCAAAGGTTTGAATTCCAAACGCTGGTCTTTGATTTGTGAAATGGCACCGGAATAGGTATAGACCAACAAAGTGCGAAACTCATCACTCAATTGCTTTTGTTGTTCCGGACTCGCAGAACGCCAGTGACGACCAGTAGCTAAAGCCGTCATACGCTGGAAATTAACATAAGGCAAAATTTTTGTTTCCACTAAATCCAGAATACGTTTCTGGTTACCCAGCTGAATCTCTTTATCTGCTTTTGCAGCATCTAGCACTTCTTGACTAATACGTTTGATTAAAACATCCGGCGTCTCTTCCGCTGCGCGAACACTCGTCGACAGAGCAAAAAAAACGCTCATAAAAAACGTGAGAACAAATAATTGTTTGCGTATTTGCATGATTTTTACCCCTATTTCTACTTTTTTATTGCATAAATTATTCAATGATCCTCATGATTTATTGCCGGATATCAACACCATTGAGAGGCCGAGAATCAAGGTCATCATTATCAAATTTAAAATACTCAGACAAACCAGAACGTACTGGTTCACCATCATTAATTTGTCCAACACGTCGTTGCAAATACGCATCTCGCACAAATTCGTATTTATCTAGTGCAGCATCTTCCAATAACCCAGACGCACCCAACACCGCAGCGCGAGTATCCACCAAACGCACAGCCGTCCCCACATTACGCCAACGCACCGGTTCTTTTTGGCTCCACAAGTCTGCACTCATATCAACTGGAAGAGCAGCGCTATCACGTAAAGTGGATGAACCAAAGAATGGCAATACAACGTAAGGACCTGCTGGCACACCCCATTCGCCCAAAGTTTGACCAAAATCTTCTTTATGCTTAGCCAAACCAACTTCGGACGACAAGTCAATCAAACCACCCAATCCGAAAGTAGTATTAAAGCTAACACGCGTAATATCTGACATTCCCTCAGCCACTTTGCCTTGGAGCAAATTATTAACTGCGGTCCAGACGTCACCCAAATTGCCGAAAAAATTCGCAATGCCAGTTTGGACGAAAGATGGCACCAACGATTGATACATGGTCGCAACGGGTTTTAATGCAACGTCATCAACCTTGTCATTAAACGTAAACATTGCCCGATTAAATTCCTCAAAAGGATCAGAGGACTTATGAAAATTGGCACAGCCAGACAAAAAAATTACCACACCAACAACAAACAAGCGCATAAAACGAGAAAAATGCTTCATTTACTGTCACTCTTTCCTTCCGCTGCCTTGCTATACAAAAATTGACTAATCAGACTCTCCAATACGATGGCAGATTGTGTCATCTTAATCTGGTCTCCAGCCACCAAATTATGCGTATCACCACCAGGCTCCAAACCAATGTATTGCTCACCCAATAAACCTGATGTCAAAATTTTGGCTGAGCTATCTTTGGGGAATTGATAACGCGCATCCAAATTCATGGTGACCAATGCCTGAAAATTCTTATCATCAAACTTGATATTCACTACACGGCCCACCACCACGCCAGCACTTTTCACTGGCGCACGCAACTTTAAACCTCCAATATTGTCAAACTTACTAGTTACCACATAATTTTTATCCAATGACCACGCGCTCATATTGCCCACCTTGAGCGCCAAAAATAACAACGCAGCCACACCCAACAATACGAACAAGCCTACCCACATATCTAACGTGTGCAATGTATTGCGCTTATTAAGTTGTTTATCTTGCATAATTTCCACTTACTTTATGTTTATATATAGTGTTGTACTTTTAGATATTGAATTGAATTAATTTATTACTTACTAAACATTAATGCCGTCAGCACAAAATCCAATCCAAGCACGATCAATGACGCGATCACAACCGTGCGCGTTGTCGCTCTAGACACACCTTCTGGGGTCGCTTGCGCCTCATAACCTTGGAACAAAGCAACGAACGTTACCGCAAAACCAAAGACAATGCTTTTAATCACACCATTCGCAATATCCTGCATCACGTCGACACCTGCCTGCATTTGTGCCCAAAATGCGCCGTCATCCACGCCAATCAATTGCACACCAACAACATAAGCACCACCCACACCAAGTGCACTGAAAATAACCGCCAGAACTGGCATAGCAAACACGCCCGCCAGAAAACGTGGCACCAGTACACGATGTAAAGGATTGACCGCCATCATTTCCATGGCCGCCAACTGCTCACCAGCCTTCATCAAACCAATTTCAGCCGTTAACGAAGTTCCCGCCCGCCCAGCAAACAGCAAAGCTGTCACTACTGGCCCTAACTCACGCACCAAAGACAAAGCGACTAACAAACCCAACGCCTGCTCCGAACCATATTTATTTAAAGTGTAATAACCCTGCAACCCCAATACAAAACCAACAAACAAACCGGACACAGCAATAATGACTAAAGAATGATTACCGATAAAATGTATCTGCTGGGTTACCAATCTCGGACGTCGCCAAACAGAAAATGAAGCCACCAATAATGCAAAAAACAAACGTGTCGCCATACCAAGACGAATCACAAACTTACGCACAGGACGCCCCAAATGGGACAAAAAATTAAGCTTCATGCGCCTGGCTCCTGCCGCATCCTCAAATCCTGTGCGATTGACGGACCCGGATAATGAAAAGGGACGGGACCATCTGTTTCGGCGTGCACAAATTGACGTACGTAAGGATCATTAGAAACTAACATTTCTGCAGGTGTGCCCTGGGCGATGATCTTTCCCTGCGATAAAAAATAGACAAAATCAGCGATTAAGAAAGATTCCTGTACGTCATGGGAAACCAAAATTGAAGTCGAACCAAGCGCATTATTCAATTTACGAATCAAATTGGCGATGACACCCATAGAAATCGGGTCTAACCCAGCAAATGGTTCGTCATACATCAAAAGCTGTGCATCTAGGGCAATTGCACGCGCCAAGGCAACGCGACGGGCCATGCCACCGGACATTTCGCTAGGCATCAATTGCTGTGCATTTCGTAATCCCACCGCATTCAACTTCATCAAGACTAAATCATGAATCAACGACTCAGATAAATTCGTGTGCTCACGCAAAGTGAAAGCAACATTTTCAAATACGGACAAATCGGTAAACAACGCTCCATGTTGAAACAACATCCCCATTTTGCGCCGCAAAACATACAAGTTCTTGCTATCTAACTCATGCACAATCTGATCATCAACGGATACAGTACCTTCTTGCGGCCGTAACTGGCCACCGATTAAACGCAAAACCGTCGTCTTGCCTGAACCGGAACCACCCATTACCGCCACAATTTTGCCACGCGGAAAGTCCATATTCACGCCCGACAAAATCTGGCGCTCACCATAAGCGAACTGTAAATCACGAATTTCAACGAAATTAGACACGATGTGGTTTATCTTTATTGTTTAACTTAATGCGCGATATCAACGTTTATTTAAATATTTAATTGACATCAATTGCATGGAACAACCAATCGCGATTGTAACTGATATTCCTCATACCCATAAGGAGACAACTATGTTGGGATTACGTATAAATTTGCAATGATAGGTATGCTATGTACCAGTTAGAGTGAATATTTAGCCAATGTAACTACCAAGCAAAAAAGGGCTTACATTTCTGTAAGCCCTTTTTATCTTTGGTGCCGACTGCCGGGATCGAACTGGCCACCTGATGATTACAAATCAACTGCTCTACCAAATGAGCTAAGTCGGCGAAAACTGAAGAAGCCGAATTATACCCTATTTAATCCGCACAATGTTGGGTTTTCCATTTTTTTTTGGAGGAGGGGAGTTATCATCACCATCACCTTGCCTTACATCACTAGACGAATAAGACAAATCTGATGAAGTCAACGACTCGCCTGATTTGGATGTTGCAAGCGCAGAAGTAGGCACGCCTTTGAGCACGCCGCGTGGCCCAGACTTTGGCACCACGTTTGTCGAAACAACAGGTTCATCAATTATCGGAGGAGGTGCATCGAACATCATGCCTTGACCATTTTCATTAGCATAAATTGCCAAGACATTTTGTACGGGAACCAAAATCTCGCGCGAAACACCACCAAACCGAGCATGAAATTGGATGAAATCATTGTCCATTTTCAAACCACTCGTGGCACCAAAACTGATGTTTAATACAATTTCGCCATTTTTGACAAACTCCATTGGTACACGAGTGTTCCTATCAACTTTAATTGCGATATATGGGGTATAGCCGCTATCTGCACACCATTCATAAATGGCTCGCAGCATATAGGGTTTAGTGGAAATTTCGGACATAATTTTCGCTGTACTAAAACTTGGTGCCAAATCACACCACGCAAAATTAACGACGCATTACCTTTTCAGAAGGTGTCAACGCTTCAATATATGCCGGACGAGAAAAAATACGTTCAGCATACTTCATCAAAGGCGCAGCCGTCTTAGAAAGCTCAATACCGTAGTGATCTAAACGCCACAGTAGCGGCGCAATCGCCACATCCAACATAGAAAACTCATCACCCAACATGTATTTGTTTTTCAAAAACAGAGGTGCCAACATGGTCAAACGATCACGAATTTCTACGCGTGCTTTTTCATGTGCCTTTTCCAGGTTTCCAGCTTTTTCATTTTCAAGCGTGTGTACATGAATAAATAATTCTTTTTCAAAATTAAAAAGCATCAGCCGCGCACGTGCACGCATCAATGGGTCTGCCGGCATAAGTTGCGGATGAGGAAAACGCTCATCAATGTACTCATTAATGATATTGGATTCATACAAAATGAGATCACGCTCAACCAAAACAGGCACCTGGCCATACGGATTCATAACCAAAATATCTTCTGGTTTATTAAACAGATCGACATCCCGTATTTCAAAATCCATCCCTTTTTCAAACAAAACGAGACGGCAACGTTGGGAAAAAGGGCATGTGGTACCAGAGTAGAGAACCATCATTGTTATAGTTCCTTAAGAAATAAGGGGTGAAGCGCTGTGTATATGCGATCACCCCAAAATAATTACCTGTTATACAGGCGACAAGTTTACTTTATGTCTTTCCAATAAGCCGCATTCAAACGCCAGGTCAACAAACACAACGCGCCAAGGAAAAACAATACCAAAACGCCCAAACGTTTACGATGGGTTTGCGCTGGTTCCGCCATCCAATTCAGATAAGCCACCAAATCGGCAACGGCAGAATCATATTCTGTCGCGGTCAATTTACCTGCTTTGACTGTTTCAAATCTATCAAACTTATGAATCACTTTGCTTTCGTCGTGTGGATCTTTCATTTCAATAAATTTGGCACTCTTGACACCTTGCAATTCCCACAAAGCATGTGGCATGGCCGCATTTGGAAACACCAAATTATTCCAACCATTAGCACGCGCATCATCCTTATAGAAAGTTCGCAAATAGGTATATAAATAATCAGCACCTGAACCAGCACCAGAAGACTTAGCACGTGCGATCACAGAAAGATCCGGTGGGACTACACCAAACCACGCTTTTGCATCTTTCGCTGATAAAGATGTTTTCATCAACTCACCAACCTTATCACCGGTGAATAACAAATTTTGCGCAATTTGCTCTTCGGTTAAGCCTATATCCTTGAGCCGGTTATAACGCATTGCAGAAGCGGAATGACAATTTAAACAATAATTAACGAATAATTTCGCTCCATTCTGCAAAGCAGCCATATCAGTAGAACGATCAGGTGCTTGATCCAACGGATGCGAACCACCACTTGACCACGCAAATAATGGGATCAAGGTTAAGGTTAGCGTTGCTATTAATTTTTTAAGCAATTTCATGTATGTCCCTTTTATGCTTATTCTTATGCTTAAGTTCATTTATTGGTCAATTTAGTGTGGATGAAACGTCACACGATCAGGAACTTTTTTGCATGTTCCCATGGTACTCCACCATGGCATCAACAAAAAGAAGCCAAAATAAATGAAGGTACATATTTGCGATATACGCTCTCCGATTGGTGAAGGCGCCTGCACACCTAAATAACCCAAAGTAACAAAAGCAGTGCCAAATACAAGATAGACGTATTTATGCCAATCTGGACGATAACGAATAGATTTAACAGGAGACAAATCCAACCAAGGCAAAGCAGCCAAAATAACGACTGAGGAACCAAACAACACCACACCCCAGAACTTTGCATCTAATGCACCTGGCAACATGCCAACAATCGCCACCAAACCGACAGCAGCGATAGCTGCCTTTACCTTACCGCTCAATTTTGATTTCAGGTAAATCAAACTAACGTAAGCAACAATGCCAACCATGAGCGCATACAAAAACTCAGAGGTTGTGGCACGCAAAATTGAATAAAACGGCGTGAAATACCAGGTTGGCGCAATGTGTGGCGGTGTTTTCAAGGAGTCAGCAGGAATAAAATTGTTATATTCCAAGAAATACCCACCCATTTCAGGCGCAAAAAATACAATCGTACTGAAAATGAGCAAGAAAACTGACACACCAAAAATGTCATGCACTGAATAGTACGGGTGCGAAGGAATCGAATCTAAAGGATGACCATCTTCGCCAAGATGCTCTTTTACTTCAATACCATCTGGATTACCTGAACCCACCTCATGCAATGCAATCAAATGCGCCACGACCAAACCTAACAAGACCAAAGGAATAGCAATCACGTGAAATGCAAAGAAACGATTCAAAGTCGCATCCGACACAACGTAATCACCACGTATCCACAAGGAAAGATCCGGTCCGATGAAAGGAATTGCGCCGAATAAGTTAACAATAACTTGCGCCCCCCAATAGGACATTTGTCCCCAAGGAAGCAAATAACCGAAAAACGCTTCAGCCATCAAACACAAGAAAATGGCAAAACCAAACAACCAAATTAACTCTCGTGGTTTGCGATATGAGCCATACAGCAAGCCGCGCGTCATGTGCAAATACACAATAATAAAGAAGGCCGAAGCACCGGTTGAGTGCATGTAACGTACCAACCAACCCCATGGCACCTCACGCATAATGTATTCGACGGAAGAAAATGCCAGATTTGCATCAGGTTTGTAGTGCATCGTCAAAAAAATACCTGTGACAATCTGCAAAACCAATACAAACATCGCTAGCGAGCCAAAGATGTACCAAAAATTAAAATTTTTCGGTGCATAATACTGGCCCCACTGATCATTCCAAAGCTTGCTAAGGGGGAAACGCGCATCCACCCAATTCAATGCTTTTTTAGCAGTAGGTGCGTTAGCCGGAAGTTTTTTTTCTTGAAATGCCATGATTACGCCTCGCCCTTTTCGTCCTTGCCAATGATTAGTTTGTTATCGCCAACAAACATATGGCGCGGCACTTGTAAATTATCAGGCGCTGGTTTGTTTTTATAGACACGACCAGCGAGATCGAAGGTGGAGCCATGACAAGGACACAAAAATCCACCTGGCCAATCATCTGGCAAAGAAGATTGTGGGCCCGGCTGGAACTTAGTACTTGGAGAACAACCGAGATGGGAACAAATACCGACTACAACCAACAATTCTGGCTTGATGGAGCGATATTCTTTGCGCGCGTATTCCGGCGTCAATTCATCTTTGTTACGCTGAGAATCGGGATCTGCGAGTTGATCATGCGATTTTTTGAGCGACTCCACCATTTCTGGGGAGCGCTTCAAGATCCAGATAGGTTTGCCACGCCACTCAACTGTTTTCATTTCACCAGGAGCCAAGCCCGTTACATCCACCTCCACTGGCGCGCCAGCAGCTTTCGCGCGCTCAGACGGCTGGAATGTACTTACCAATGCCCCCGTTGTCGCCAATCCCGCAACACCACCCGCCGCACACGTGGCGACGAGCAAGCCGCGTCGGCCGGAATCGACCTGCTTTTCTTCACTCATACCAATTCCACCAATCAGTCAAAAAATCAAAAAATTTGTAAAAAAACCCATAACCTTAAATTATAACGGAGCCGAGCCTTGTTATAAAGAAAAATGTCGATCTATAGGATTATCGTATTGTTATTGACCACAAATTAAAAGCAACACGCACAACAAACTCAACCATCCCCAATTAACACTTTTAACAAACACTCTATTTGCAAAAAATACTAGATATTCTCAGCAGCTATCCCCATATTGGAAACTCTATGTTTTAAGAGTTGTTAAATCATTTAATTTTTGCTTCTCGTTTATTGATAGGTTTGATATGCGACGTTTTTGGCTGTTATTTGCACAAACCGTGACTGTCGGTTTGGCTATTTATTTTATTTTCGCCACACTAAAACCTGAATGGGTAAAGCAAATGATGAGTGGGGCGCAGGATATGCATATTGCTTCTTCTACAGTGACGCTACAAGAAGCACCCGCATCGATAGCACAAGCGTCCTATCGTGATGCGGCGAAGCGGGCAATGCCTTCTGTGGTTAATATTTTTACGACGAAAGAATACAGACAAGCGAGAACTCCGTTATTAGAAGATCCATTTTTTAGGAAATTTTTCGGTGACCGCTTCCGTGAGGAAGAAAAACAATCTAGCCTAGGCTCTGGTGTCGTCGTCAGTCCACAAGGATATATCCTGACGAATAATCACGTCATTGAGGCAGCCGATGAAATAGAAGTGGCATTGGCTGATGGACGCAAAACTACCGCAAAAATTGTTGGTGCCGATCCCGAAACCGATCTTGCTGTGATTAAAATCGATTTGCCCGATTTACCAGCAATCACCCTTGGTCATGTCGAACTATCCAAAGTTGGAGATGTGGTGCTCGCTATTGGAAATCCATTTGGCGTCGGACAAACAGTAACGATGGGTATTATTTCTGCCTTAGGCCGCAATCATCTTGGCATTAACACCTTTGAAAACTTTATTCAAACCGATGCGGCAATTAACCCGGGCAATTCTGGTGGCGCATTGACCGACTCAAATGGCAATTTAATTGGCATCAATACCGCCATTTATTCACGGAGTGGGGGTTCACAAGGAATTGGCTTCGCCATTCCAGTATCAACCGTCAAAACAGTGATGGAATCCATTATTAAAACCGGTCACGTTGTTCGCGGCTGGATCGGCGTCGAGCCACAAAATATCACTGCCGATTTAGCCGAGAGTTTTGGTTTAAAGAAAAAAACCGGCGCACTGATTGCTGGTGTATTGAGAAATGGGCCAGCGGATAAAGCCGGAATAAAACCCGGTGATATTTTATTAGCAATTGAAAACAAACCCATCTCGGACACCACTGAAATGCTGGATTTTATTGCGAAATTATCACCCACTAGAACGGTAAAAATGACCGTGTTAAGACGAAATCAGGAGTTAATGCTGACCGTTACAGTAGGAAAAAGGCCAAACGCCAAACGGATTAGAAGCAATATCGACAACGAAATCGAATAATGTCATGCACTAATGTCACACACAAACTTGTTGATGTTTAAGAATATTAAAAAGCACCTTAGGCTTTTCAGCATAAGGTGCTTTAAATCTTGGCTTTAAATATGGCAATCTTTAAACCATATCTAAGCAATCAACAAATATCTCCTTGCACAATACAAGTTCCCGACACTTTAAAAACAACTTTCTTATCTCCTGTTGTGGTAACCGATGGCGTCAAAATGTAGGTGTATCCACCGACAGGTGCTGTTGCTGTTGCAGTGATAACCGCAGTATTGCTGGCAATACTAACGCTAGCCAAATCTTCCGTCGGTGCTGGCATCATAACGTCCAGTTTTTTGAAGCTGTCGCATGCAACCAATGATCCATCGTGTTGTTGCAAGCATGAAGTCATCGCTGTCTTGATTGGCTCAAGCGATAATTTGACATTAGGAAAACGTGATTTCACCAAATAATCTCGATAGCTGGAAACCGCGAGTGCAGCAAAAACACCGAGGATGGCGATAATCACCATCAATTCAATCAATGTCAGGCCCGCTTGCGCAGATTGGCGATGTCGCGAAACGACAAGATGTTTCATATTGATACTCCTTGAAAAATTGAGAAACGAAGTGACGCAAAGAGCAAGCAGGCAGTATAAGCCTTATACCTTGAGATTTTTGAATTTTCCAACTTAAATCAAACAGAACTGAAGAATCAAATTAATTCAACATGCAAAGAAAAACATCTACATCTAACAGGCATACGCATACACAATCCTCCGCGCCTCGCCAGGTTCGCATTATTGGTGGAATGTGGAAACGCACAAATCTACCGGTACTAGAAGCCGCTGGTTTGCGCCCAACACCAGATCGCGTGCGTGAAACGGTGTTTAACTGGATCAACCATATTGTTGATCAAGATTGGAACCAACGAGCCGTATTAGATTTATTTGCAGGAACAGGCGCACTGGGTTTTGAGGCCGCCAGCCGCGGCGCGGCGAGCGTTACCATGGTGGATTACTACTCACCCGTGATTCAGCAATTGAATGCAACGAAAACGAAATTACAGGCAGAGCAAACCACCATCCTCCATGGCGATGCCTGCGCCATTGCGCAAACGATGGCTAAACGTGGGCAACGTTTTGATATGATTTTTTTGGATCCACCATATCAACAAGGATGCTTAAGCAAAATTTGGCCTAGCTGCACGCAATTACTGACCGAAGATGGCTTATTGTATGTGGAATCTGGCACGCCGCTTGAAAACGAAATGGAAACTACGCCAGATTACTTGGCTGATTGGGAAATCGTGCGTGCCGATCAAGCTGGCAATGTGTTTTATCACTTGTTGCAGCGCAAAAAGGCCAACTGAGCTTCCCCTTTTTTCAGGCATAATGCGGCCTTTTCTGATCCTGCAATTTGGCAGCTATTTAGCGCATTGGAGACACGATGGTTGTAGCAGTTTATCCAGGAACATTCGATCCGTTAACGCGCGGTCACGAAGATTTAGTGCGCCGCGCATCAGGCATCTTTAGTCGCGTGATTGTCGGTGTCGCAGATAGCAAAAACAAGCGGCCCTTTTTTTCATTGGATGAACGCCTGGAGATCGCCAGAGAAGTGTTGGCACATTATCCGAATGTGCAAGTAGAAGGATTTTCGGGTTTACTGAAAGACTTTGTGCGCTCACACAACGCCGGCGTCATCGTGCGCGGTTTGCGTGCGGTGTCGGATTTTGAGTATGAATTCCAAATGGCGGGCATGAATCGTTATTTATTACCTAATGTCGAAACACTATTCCTGACGCCATCCGACCAGTATCAATTTATTTCCGGCACCATCGTGCGCGAAATTGCCGTGTTGGGCGGGGATGTGTCCACCTTTGTGTTTCCTTCGGTGGAGAAGTGGTTGAAAGAAAAAATTCACAATAGTAAAGAAACGAATACGCCAGTTAAATAGGCTGACACACTATGGCTTTATTCATCACCGATGACTGCATTAACTGCGACGTCTGCGAACCAGAATGTCCCAATGACGCTATTTTCATGGGACCGCAAATTTATGAAATTAATCCAGAAAAATGCACCGAGTGCGTAGGGCATTTTGACGAACCGCAATGCCAACAAGTTTGCCCTGTCAGCTGCATTCCGTTTAATCCAGCGTGGCGCGAGACAAAAGAAGAATTGCAAGCCAAGTACGAGCGCTTGCAATTACAAAAATCATAGCAACGGCTGTAAATATTTCCCCGTCACACTAGCCGGATTCTGCGCCACATCCTCCGGCGTGCCAGTCGCGACGATCAACCCACCACCAGCGCCACCTTCCGGCCCCAAATCCACCAGCCAATCTGCTGTTTTGATGACATCCAAATTGTGCTCAATGATGACCAAAGTATTGCCTTGATCACGCAGGCGATGAATGACTTTTAGCAATAAATCGATATCGTGGAAATGCAAACCGGTGGTCGGTTCATCCAGAATATAAAGCGTACGCCCCGTATCACGCTTCGATAATTCCAAGGATAACTTGACACGCTGCGCTTCGCCGCCGGATAGGGTGGTGGCGCTTTGGCCGAGTCGGATATAGCCCAATCCGACGTCCAGCAAAGTTTGCAATTTGCGTGCGATTAAGGGAACAGGTTGGAAGAAAACGTGCGCTTCTTCTACCGTTAAATCCAACACTTCGTGGATATTTTTGCCTTTGTATTGGACTTCTAATGTTTCCCGATTGTAACGTTTGCCGTGACAAATATCGCAAGGCACATACACGTCTGGCAGGAAGTGCATTTCGACCTTGATCACGCCGTCACCCTGGCAGGCTTCGCAGCGTCCGCCTTTTACGTTGAAAGAAAACCGCCCTGGGCTATAACCACGCTCTTTGGCCATCGGCACGGTAGAAAACAAATCGCGGATCGGCGTAAACAAACCGGTATAGGTCCCAGGATTGGAACGCGGCGTGCGTCCGATCGGCGCCTGATCCACAGCGATGACTTTGTCAAAATGCTCCAAGCCGCTGATGGATTCATGCTCCGCTGGTTCCGCCTGTGAGTTATACAAATGCCGCGCAGTGGCGTGGTACAGCGTGTCGTTGACTAAGGAAGATTTGCCCGAACCAGACACACCCGTCACGCAAGTCAACAAACCTACCGGTAAATTGAGCGTGACGTTTCTCAAATTATTGCCGTTAGCGCCTGTAATCACGACCTGTTTCTCGGCATTAAATGGTGTGCGTTTTGGCGGCACGGCAATTTTCAGGGTGCCGTTTAGATATTGCGCAGTCAGGGATTTTTTATTTTTTAAAATATCCTGCAAATTGCCTTGGGCAATCACTTCGCCACCATGTACGCCAGCACCTAAACCCATGTCGACAATATAATCCGCGGTCCGAATGGCATCCTCATCATGTTCAACCACCAGCACACTATTACCGATATCGCGCAGATGTTTGAGTGTGTCGATCAAACGATCATTGTCACGTTGGTGCAAACCGATCGATGGCTCGTCCAACACATACATCACGCCGGTCAAACCAGAACCGATTTGCGATGCCAGCCGAATACGCTGGGCCTCCCCGCCAGACAAGGTATCGGCGCTGCGATCGAGCGATAAATAATCAAGTCCGACGTTGTTTAAGAAAGTCAGACGCGAAATGATTTCTTTGATGACGCGATCGGCGATTTCTTTTTTGGCACCAGTCAACACCAACTCGTTGAAAAAGCGCAGCGTTTGGCGCAAAGGTTTAGCCGCGACTTCATAAATCGTCTGTTCTTGTTCGCCATTGCCCACTTTGACAAAGCGCGCTTCCACCCGCAGGCGAGCGCCGTGGCAGGAGGGACATTTTTTGCCATTGATGAATTTGGCTAATTCTTCTTTGACCGCCATGGAATCCGTTTCCCGATAGCGTCGTTGCAGATTATTCACCACGCCTTCAAAAGTATGTTCGCGCACCACAAGCTGGCCGCGTTCATTCAAATACGTGAAGGGAATGACTTCCTTACCAGATCCATGCAAAACGATTTGCTGCGCGTGCTCTGGCAAATTCTCAAACGGTGCTTCTATATCAAAACCATAAAACGCCGCCAGGCTGGATAACATCTGGAAATAAAACTGATTGCGTCTATCCCAACCCTTAATCGCACCGCTAGCCAGTGACAAACTAGGAAACGCCAAAATACGTTTCGGATCGAAAAATTCAATATGCCCCAAACCATCACACTCCGGGCAAGCGCCCATGGGATTATTGAAAGAAAACAGGCGTGGCTCCAACTCCTGCAAAGAATAGGAACAAATCGGGCAGGCGAATTTGCTGGAATAAATCCACTCCTTACCAGTTTCCATATCCACCACCATCGCACGCCCCTCTGCCAGGCGCAAAGCGGTTTCAAAACTTTCCGCCAAACGTTGTTTGATTGGAGAAACGCCATTCGCATCAGAATCAGATTGGGATGGAATTTTGATGCGATCGACCACTACTGAAATCGTATGTTTTTCGGTTTTCTTTAATTTTGGTATGTCATCAATTTCAACAATCTGCGCTGGCTGCGTACCACTCTGCACCTGAAAACGCACAAAACCCTGCGCCTGCATTTGCTCAAAAAAGTCTACGTGTTCGCCCTTACGATTGCTGACCACAGGCGCCATGATCATCAATTTGGTTTGTTCTGGCATAGCGAGCACAGCATCCACCATTTGCGCCACGGATTGCGCCGCCAGCGGGTTTTCTGGATGATCCGGGCAATACGGCGTCCCTACGCGGGCATACAGTAACCGCAAATAATCATGAATTTCGGTAACGGTACCAACAGTAGAACGTGGATTGTGCGACGTCGCTTTTTGCTCAATCGAAATCGCGGGCGACAAGCCTTCAATCAAATCCACATCGGGTTTTTCCATTAACTGCAAAAACTGGCGCGCGTACGACGACAAAGACTCAACATAACGCCGCTGACCTTCTGCATACAAAGTATCAAAGGCAAGCGAGGATTTGCCCGAACCGGATAAGCCGGTGATCACCACTAATTTGTTACGAGGTAAATCCAGATTGATATTTTTAAGATTGTGCGTGCGTGCGCCGCGAATGCGGATTTCTTCCATGTACTGCTTTCTGCTTTCAATGAGGAATGAATAAACTGTTGCGGATAAACAAGCCGACAAACAAGCTAACCTGCTACTATAGCGGCTTTTGGCGATCGTCGTAGAATCGCCCCGGCAACGGAAAACAGACAATAGAAAACGAAGGAGTGCGTGATGGCATCAGTCAATAAAGTAATCATCGTCGGCAACCTAGGCCGCGACCCAGAAATGCGCTACATGCCCAGCGGCGATGCCATGGCAAGCATCACCGTCGCCACCACCGACAACTGGAAAGACAAAAACACCGGTGAAAAGAAAGAACAAACCGAATGGCACCGCATCACCTTCTTCGGCAAATTAGCCGAAATCGCCGGCCAATACCTCAAAAAAGGCTCGCAAGTCTACATAGAAGGCAGTCTACGCACCCGTAAATACACCGACAAAGACGGCATAGAAAAATACGCAACCGACATCCGCGCCGACACCATGCAAATGCTAGGCAGCCGCCAAGGAATGGGCAGCGCACCAATGGACGACGGCTACGGCAGCGCTGCGCCGTATCAGAATAACAATCAGAACAATAATTACAGCAACAACAATAATCAAAACAACGCGCCTGCACGCCCAGCGCCTGCACCAAAACCAGCACCGAACTTTTCGGATATGGATGATGATATTCCGTTTTAAAACGCAATAAAAACGTCTGTGAAGGACAAAACGCCCTGCAAGTTGATGAAATTTGCGGGGCGTTTTATGTTTTTGTGGGTAAAACAGAGCAATAAAACTACTTATTAAGACGAAGTAGATACATTCAATGTAAATATTTTGCTTGTCCCGATCACTCCATCCCAAGCTGAATCCTAATGGTCCGCTCTACCGCCTCAATATCCTGCGCTGAAATTGCCCCCAGCTTACCCTTGAGCCGTTCTTTAGCCACTGTAGTGAGTTGATCAGCCATTGCTTTGCTGGATTTTCCTTTTACGCTAACAACAGCCTCACTGACGTACAGTCGTCCAGTATTACTGGTTAATGGAATAACTTGAATTCTGTTTAAGGTAGTGTTTGCCGCGTTGTTGCTGATGATAACGGCAGGGCGAGTTTTTTGAATTTCCCCACCCATTGCCGGATCAAAACTACCCACCATACCTCACCGCGCAGCATCGGTTACATCCCCAATCAAGTCATTACTCCATTCCAATGCCTCGCGCTCGCGTTCGGTATCTTTTGCCATCGCCTGATAACTTTCTAATAAATCATTTTTGACGACATAAGAGCGGACTAAATTTTCGATGAATTGACTGATTTTGCGTTTCCCAACAACTCTATAAAGTCCGTCATAAACAGCTTCATCCAATGTAATAGTCATTTTTTTGCGCATAAACGCTCCTAAAAAATACGTCCATCACTTATAGTTATTCATTAAAACAGTAACATAAATTTTCCATAACATCATACAATGTAAATAATAAATTCCATAAAAATACACATATGAAGAAAAAAAGAACCGCAGGTGATATCCCCAGCAGCGTAGTGGAAAGACTGCAGACGTGGGGGGCAACGATACGTAAGCAGCGTGTGTCGTTGCGTATGACGGCGGAAGATTTGTGTGGTCGTTTGGGTATTTCGCGTCCAACGTTGCGGCGTCTTGAGAATGGCGATACTGCCGCTGCTGCGTCTTTGTACCTGGCTGCGCTGAATGTTCTAGGTTTGCTTGATCATGCCGCGCCGCGTTTGGAGGGGCATTTATGGGAAATGCAATCGGCTGCGCCGCGTGCAAGTGGAAATAGGGATAGGAGTATGGACGATGACTATTTCTAATCGGGTTCAGGACCTGTATGTCTATCTACAAAGGCCAGACAATGGCGAGTGGGTTGTGGTGGGGCGTTATCAACATATGCGCGACATCGGCGAGTTCGTGTATGCGCCGAGCTACTTCGACGCTGGGCTGAAATGGGCGATTGATCCTGTCAATCTTCCGCTCATCAAGGGCGAGGTGCATATCGCACGACGATATGGGGGATTATTCGACGTATTGCGCGACGCGGGTCCAGATGCCTGGGGGCAAATGCTGCTGAGGAAAAAAGAGGGGTTGTCGGAAAAATCGACCGCGTTGGACTATCTCATCAAAGCTGGCAATGGTGATCGTTGGGGCGCATTGGCGATTGGCACTTCCAAAAAAGCCAGCGTCGCTCACCTTGCGAGTCCCAAATTAAATCGGGTAGATGACTTGGTTGCTGAGCTGACTGCATTGACTGAATCAAAACCCGCTGTGCATCCAGCCTTGCGCAAACGATTATTTGCCACGCCCAGCATGGGTGGCGCCAGACCCAAAGCGACGGTGCAAGATGGCGACACTTTTTGGCTTGTTAAACCCGGCTTGCATACCGACACCGTGGATCTTGCACTTCTTGAGCACGCAACCCAATTGTGGGGCCGCAAAGCTGGGATGAATTTTGCAGAAACCCATCATCATCCGATGTCTGTTGGGCGTAGCGTTGTTCGGGTCAAGCGATTTGATCGGCGCGGCAATCAACGCATGATGACGATCAGTTGCGCTTCGCTGCTACAAATTCACTATCCATTCTTGTCAAAAAACGATAGCGAGGGCGCCAGCTATCCACGCTTGGCTGAGGTGTTAAAGCAGATTGGTGCGCCGGCGGAGGATCAATTAGAGCTATTTCGTCGCATGATTTTTAATGCCATCGTCGGTAACGATGATGACCATCCACGCAATCATGCAGTTGTTTACCAGCATGACGAACGCCGGTGGCGTCTATCGCCAGCATTCGACGTGGTACCGAATCCTGATGAACATCCCAAGAAGCTCACCATGCAGGTTTCTGCAGGGCAAACCGACGTGAGTGGAAACGCGCTTCTGGCTGACCATCGATATTTTGGGATCAAGACAAAGGAGCAAGCCGAGCAGGAACTCCAAGACACGTATCAACACATCAAAGACGCTTTCGTGGAAATCACACCGATGTTGACGCCGGAGTTGCACGAACTGTTGCAGGATCGTCTTTTTTCCTACAATATCCATTCATAAATATATTCACAAATATATTCATAATATAATTCATTTATCTATTCATAAAATTATTCATAAATATATTCAAACATTTATTCACAAACTAACCTAACATGTCACTCCCTCGTATAGACACCATCCGCATGTACCTCGCTCGTGGGCCATTGTCCGCTCGGCAGCTGGCTGAGAAGATCAATGTCAGCCAGCCGACGATGGCGCGTGCGTTGGCTGAGTTGGGGGATGACATCATTCGGATTGGGGCAGCGCGATCTATTCACTATGCGTTGCAGGATAGCGCGCGTGGGTTCTCAGATTTTGCTATTTATCGGGTTGATGCAGAAGGTCGAATTAAACGCTTAGGCACATTGGTACCGGTATGCCCGGAAGGGTTTGTCATGCAGCAAGAAGATGGCGTGACCTTGCATAGCCAAGGCCTGCCGTGGTGGTTGTTTGATATGCGGCCACAGGGATATCTTGGGCGGGCATACGCTGCCCGTTATGGTGCGGAACTTGGGCTGCCGTCGGGGCTCAAGGATTGGAACGATAGCCACGCACTGCGAGCTTTGCTGGTGCATGGTCATGATGTGGTGGGTAATCTGCTGCTTGGCGATATGGCACGAGATCGTTTTCTGGCAGCAACGCCCGCAGAACCCATCGCGGAAGAGCAAAAAGCCGTGCAATATGCCAGTCTGGCGCTAGCAACCTCTAGTGGCGAGAAACCCGGATCATCCGCAGGTGGCGAACAGCCGAAATTCACCGCTTTTGCCATGACACCAACAGGCGCACGGCATGTGATTGTGAAATTCAGCACGCTGGAAGAAAGCCCCGTGAGCGAACGCTGGCGTGATTTGCTGCTGGCTGAACATCTGGCGCTAGGCACACTGCGCGATGCTGGCATCTCTGCTGCCAGCACACACATAGTCAACCATGGCAACCAACGTTTTCTGGAAGTCGAACGTTTTGACCGCGTGGGTGATCTAGGCCGGCGTGCGTTGATCTCACTAGCAGCGCTAGATGCCGAATTCGTCGGCTCAGGCACAGCCAGCTGGCCTATCATCACTCGCCGTCTTGCGACTGACGGCCAAATCACGCCAGAAGCAGCGCAAAGCGCCAACTTGCTATGGGCGTTTGGCACCCTGATCGGCAACTCCGACATGCACAGCGGCAACTTGTCCTTCATCTCCGAACAGGGACGCCCTTATCACATTGCCCCAGCGTATGACATGACACCAATGGCCTTCGCCCCCCGTAGTAGCGGCGAGCGGCCTGACACACTGTTAGAGGCCAACATTCACGCCAGCGTGCCTAACGAAACCTGGCGCCGCGCAGAAGAACTGGCACGTGTGTTTTTGACTCGCATCATAGATTCAACAGAATTCAGCCAGCGATTTGCACCTTGCGTCACGGAGTTGCAGCGGCATGTTGAAGCGGCTAGTAGCAAAATTGGGCGGTTGGGGTGAGTAATGAATACAAATAAATGTAGGCCACTGAGTAAATTTACTCAGTGATACACAAATATACAGAAATTAATTTACAGCCCTCTCTGCGCAGCTTCCAATTCATCTACCAGCCGACGCAAATCCTCTATCGGTGAACGCGCACCTGAAGTCGATGCAGCCAAACCCGCTTGACTCATTTGACCATCAAAACCACGCAATCGCTCGGAACGCACAAATGCCACCTCCAAACCAAAAAACGCGCCGATTCGATTCAGCGTATTCACGGTTGGATTCCCAACACCACGCTCGATTTCCTTGATGACTTTGGCACTCACGCCGCGGTGATGGGCAAACTCAGGTTGCGTCAGGCGAGATATCTTGCGCATTTTTTTCACTGCATCTTGAATGCTTAACTCACCGCGATTAATGGCGTCATTTAGCTGCGCTCGCAACTGCTTAGCGGCTTCTTTATCCGATGGGGATAGTGGTTTTTTGCGCAATGTCATTTGATCTCTCCTATCGAACGCAACTGTCGAATTTGCTCTTCGATATGCGGCCCTACAAAATTGACGATGTCCTCATCGACACCCGCCTGCCGCATGTGATGCGTCAACGCATGTAGTTGCTCCCCAAATGCTTGCAATGCGGACGTAATGTGATGGGCTTCATCCTTTTCCAATTCAAGTGTTGCGATGACATCACGCCACTCGGTCAGCTCTTTTTTTGTGACGGGATGATACCAACGCGCTGTGCGTGAAATGCCTTCTGGATCCAAATACATCGGCGCAAAATCAAACAGTGGGGTTAAGCGAACAATTTGCCCAATCTTCTGCACGGCGGTATTACGCGCATGATTGTCCGTATTACGCATCGCCAGATTCAACACGTCACGTTTCAGAAATTCGATCGTTTCGGCAGTTTTGTCTGTGACAAATGTTCTGAGCGCGGATAAAAGCGCAAATTGGCTTGGCCTGGCATCGAAGCCGATCAACCCAGCCAAGGATGCTGCGCTTTCCTGATGCAGGCGGATCACTCTTCCGTTTTCAAGCTGACGATCAAATCTAGGAATAAACAAAAATCCATCATGGTGCGCAAGCTTGCCGTGTGTACGAATGCCCATGGATGCGGCCACATCCATATAAGCGGCTTCATTCCGTAAGACTTTTTTGTCTGCTTCTGAAGTACCACGTGGCCGTTTCACAATGAAGTGTGATGCGGCCTTGTCATCAGGCAAAGCACCGTCTACATGCCATAAACCTTGTCCATCTTTGGTGAGCAAATACTTCGGAGCCGCGCCCTGAACCCCAGTTGTTCCTGCTGCCAACATGCTATGTATCATCATGCGTTCGTGAAAATCTTCCCCACGCTCCATCATTTCCGCCAAAGTAAAACCCTGATCCATGCCACGAACGTCATGACGCTGGACATGTTGGTTGAAATAGTCGACCGCCTCCACAACCCGCACACGGCCAATTGGATTGAACGCCCCCGCACGAACAAGAGAAAAATCCGCACCTGGGCCATCTGGCAATCCAAGTTGTCCAAGCAAAAATTTGCGGCCACTTCCTTGAGGAATCAAATCATAAAAAAAGGCTGGCCAATGAGGGCTTATATGATGTATCGCATCGACGGGGAACCGCAGTGAAACAGGTTCCAGTATGTCGCTGAACGCATAATCCAGGTCATATTCAAAAATGCTCCCAGCATTACCGCTTCCTCGTGCCGCGAGGGTGGCACAATCAATCCAATGATCATCAACAAAGATTTGAAAGTGACACTCCATGCGAGTACTCCATTGTCATTGTATTTGGGGCATTAAAGATAGGCGTAGTTTTAGTATCTTTTAATGGGACAATGTTAATTATAATATGAATAAAATGACCCATATAAGATACTTTTTTATGTATTGCAACAGCATGGTCGATACAGCCAACAACAAAATTAAACAGTTGCGAGAGTGGGTAAGACAATTAATTGGGTATCACTCTTATGGCCTAGCCATTAATGCAGCACTAACAATTTCCCACTGCGCAAGCCATGCATGCGTCTCGCCACAGCGAAAACTTATTAGTCGCTTCAAGCGCTGATGGTATAACTTGAATATTCGCGTCAAAATAACCATTCAGTTCAGTAGCACACGAAAGTAGCCATCAATTCTCTTCCCAAAATCACCACCAATTCGCATAGTCAATGCACCACGACGTTTCGTATATAAACGTGCGGTTATCATAATGTCCACTATCATCTATTTTCAGTCGATCGCTCGTGGCCATGAGTGCGCAAAGTCATCTACAATAATCAGCCAAACTAAGGTGTAAGACCTCTGTTAATTCCAACTTTTTGAGACAGTATGAAAAACAAGCTAATCGGACATGAAGCAAGTAGGGGCACTGCGTTTCTTGCTGTATTTTTCGTCGGATTGGCATTAGCTGTGTACCTAAATTGGGATGTCTAACCGAATCAGACAGCAAAGCATGCTGACCCGCATGGCAGGCTTTCCTGCTATCAAGACACTGGATGATTTCAATTATGACTTTGCCAAAGGCGTCAAAAAAAGCCAGATTGAAGAATTGGCGGGTTTAGGCTTTATAGAACGCTCTGAAAATATGGTGCTGGTGGGGCCAAGCGGCGTCGGCAAAACACATCTGGCCATTGCATTAGGCTATCGTGCCGCGCAAGCCGGCATCAAAACGCGCTTCATGACTGCGGCTGATTTGCTATTGATGTTAACGACGGCGCATGTGCAAAACAATTTAAAAGCCGTCATGCATCGCGCCATCAAGGCTTATCGTCTACTGATTATTGACGAAATTGAGTATTTGCCGATGAATCGGGAGCAGGCTAATCTGTTCTTCCAGGTGATTGCTGCGTTGTATGAAAAAGGAAGTTTGATCGTCACCAGCAACCTGCCTTTTGGTCAGTGGGATACAACGTTTGCGCAAGACACAATGCTAACAGCTGCACTATTAGACCGTTTATTGCACCATGCGCACATTGTCCCGATCGCTGGTGAAAGCTATCGGCTCAAACATCAGCGACAGACAGGAATGATGCATTTGGCAACATGTGAGACATTGACATGAAAAATACGTATTCAGAAATGAACGGGGTGTATCAATTTTGTATCGCTGTTGACAGAGTTAATAAATAGCATTTACTTCAGCCCTTTCATTTTTTGAAAATGTTTTAAATAAGTTCCTATTGCTTCCTCATTCCAAACACCTCAACATGCAAAATCTGTTTCCTGTTCCGATTTGATTGCGCGGCAATTACGCAGGCAAACATCAGTCACGACGGTGGAAAAATCAAAGGCGCCATCTATCACGCACAGTTTTCCCAAACAGACCATGAAGCGACCAAACCCGGCGTGCCACGTATGGCTGTATGGAAAAACGGTGTGCCAGTCCTCAATGAGATACAGCTATTGCACTAACCAAGCAATTGGCGCAGAGATTGACGCGCCCTTATGGCATCGAGATTACTCATGTGAAAAGATTCTATTTCAAGTGCCTTAGCAATGATTAATCTGGCCTTCTGATCGGTAAATTGTTTACCGACTGCAGCAAACTGTATGCGATCATCGCCGACCCCCCCTTCCCAAATAGTCCATGCAACAGCTCGTTGCGCTCTTGGATTATCGATCAAATCATCGACATTTTGCATGATGACATCCAGCATTTCTGGATCAGGACTCTCCTTATCAAGCTCCGCCGTAGCACTTTCTATCAGCCTTGCCTTGACCTCAGGGTTATCAAATATATGGAGACTGCCAAGCACTGTTTTCAATGCTGCTGACTCAACATGAATATAGGAAGAATTCTCACGAAGCAGTGCTGTTGCGAGGCTGTTTTGGTCGTCCTCTAAAAGATCGTTTAAAAACCGCAAGGTCATAGCCGCATTCGATGTGAGCGGTTGTTGCAATAACAATTCCAATAATTGCTCCTTGATCTTTTCTTGATCCCCATAAACCCACAAGCGTGCATTACAATTTTGGATGCCATCAATGACACGCTGATTTATTTTTTGTCCGGAAATCAGTTTTTCGAGCACTGCCATTTGTATATGAGGATGCTCAAAATCGACAGAATCGTTTGATATTTGGTCAGATATAGGTCGTTGTAGAGATAACTGTGCAATTGGTTGCACTGCGCCAAACGCCAAAGAATTTTTTCCAGCAACTTGCCCAATATTGCTCGTACCTGGCGCAATAGGGGAAGTCAGCCGACTAAAAGTTTGACTTGGGCTGGAACCAACCGACATGCCCCGGCCCAACATTATGGAGCCTTTAACAAAGGCAGCTTTAGCCACTCCTGAAGAGATTCGAAACATACATTTTTCCTTTAACATTACAAAAACAGCAAATAAAAGCGACTATTTCCTCGCTCCGTCTCACGAAAACATCAAAAGATAGTAAATTAATAATGAGAAATTAACAATTGGCGGTTCCACAACAAAAATCATCATCGGTAGTAAATTATAAAGCCTCGAGTACAGTACAGATCAGGCATAGATAAGATATAGATGGAATATAGAAGCTGGTTTTATTCACGACAAGGTCTAGATGGAGCATCCAAAGACCTGCTATCATCTCGGATTCGATTACAGAATTCTTGCAGAAAAACCGCCGTAGCCACTGCCACTCATCAATCGCGCTAGCATAAAAACAATTCTAAGTAGCCGTAAGTTGGCAATCATCGTGCCGGACAAGTCAAATTTTCTTTACTAGCATTGGAGCACTCTATGAATCAACCTGTTAAGACTGATAAGGCTGATGTTGCAACACTGAACATTCCAGCTTATGTCAAACATCAAAAATTAATCAACTGGGTCGCAGAAGTCGCTGCCCTGGCCAAACCAGACAGTATCTATTGGTGTGATGGATCACAAAGCGAATACGATCGTTTGTGCGCTTTGATGGTCGAAAGTGGCACCATGAAAAAGCTCAACGATGCCAAACGCCCAAACAGCTATTTAGCCTGCTCCGATCCATCAGACGTTGCACGTGTTGAAGACCGCACCTTTATTTGCAGCGAGAAAAAAGAAGACGCTGGCCCAACCAATCACTGGATGGAACCCGCTGTTATGCGCACCACATTGAATGGCTTGTTTGATGGCTGCATGCGCGGTCGTACCATGTATGTCGTGCCATTTTCTATGGGCCCATTAGGTTCACCAATCGCCCACATCGGAATTGAATTGTCCGACTCCCCTTACGTCGCCGTCAACATGCGCATCATGACGCGCATGGGCAAAGCGGTGTACGACGTATTGGGCACAGACGGTGAATTTGTCCCTTGCGTACACACAGTTGGCGCACCATTGGAAGCGGGTCAAAAAGACGTCGCTTGGCCATGCAACGCAACCAAATACATCGTGCATTTCCCTGAAACACGTGAAATCTGGTCTTATGGCTCCGGTTACGGCGGCAACGCATTGTTAGGTAAAAAATGCTTCGCCTTGCGTATTGCATCCACCATGGGCCGCGATCAAGGCTGGTTGGCTGAACATATGTTGATTTTGGGCGTGGAATCCCCCGAAGGTAAGAAACACTACGTCGCAGCTGCATTCCCTTCCGCTTGCGGCAAAACTAACTTCGCCATGTTGATTCCACCTAAGGGTTTTGAAGGTTGGAAAGTCACCACCATCGGCGACGATATTGCATGGATTAAGCCTGGCAAAGATGGCCGCTTGTATGCAATCAACCCAGAAGCCGGTTACTTCGGCGTTGCACCTGGCACCAATACCAGAACCAACTCCAATTGCATGGCTTCCATGAACGAAAACACCATTTTCACCAACGTTGCATTGACCGACGATGGCGATGTTTGGTGGGAAGGTTTGACCAAAGAAGCACCAGCGCACTTGATCGACTGGCAAGGCAAAGACTGGACACCAGAAATCGCTAAAGAAACTGGCCGCAAAGCAGCGCATCCTAATGCGCGTTTCACTGTTGCTGCAACACAAAACCCAGTCATCGATCCAGCTTGGGATGATCCAGCTGGCGTGCCAATTTCTGCCTTTATTTTCGGCGGCCGTCGTTCCACCACCGTGCCACTCGTCACCGAAGCACGTAACTGGGTTGAAGGCGTTTACATGGCAGCGACTATGGGTTCAGAAACCACCGCTGCTGCTGCCGGTCAAATGGGCGTAGTACGCCGCGATCCATTCGCGATGTTGCCATTCATGGGTTACAACATGAGCGACTATTTCCAACATTGGTTGAATGTCGGCGAAAAAATCCAACAAGCTGGCGCAGCTTTGCCAAAAATCTACTGCGTCAACTGGTTCCGCACCGACGCTGAAGGCAAATTCGTCTGGCCTGGCTTTGGCGACAATATGCGCGTGTTGAAGTGGATGTTAGATCGCATTGAAGGCCAAACCACTGGCGTTGAAAACATTTTTGGCGTATCACCACAATTTGCCGACTTGAAATGGGATGGCATTGAATTTACGCAAGAACAATTCAACACCATCACCTCGATCGACAAAGCAGCGTGGGAAACCGAGCTGAAATTGCATAGCGAATTGTTTGAAAAACTGCACTACCGCTTGCCACAAGCTTTGCAGACTACCAAAGCGCAATTGCAATCGCGTTTGAATGGCGGTCAACATCTAGACATGTAAAAAACAGAAGCAAAAGCAGAAACACAAACAAAAGCGCGGAGTGAGTCAAATCACTCCGCGCTTTTTTATGTTTGATTGTTTTATTGCGCCAAATCCGCAAACAAGGCCGTACTCAAATAACGCTCGCCAAATGACGGAATAATCGTCACCAGCAACTTGCCAGCATTTTCTGGTCTTTGCGCCACTTGTATCGCAGCCCACAATGCTGCGCCGGATGAAATGCCGACTAATAAGCCTTCTTCCTTCGCTGATCGACGCGCTGTTTGCAAGGCATCGTCATTGGTGACGCGCACGACTTCGTCATAGATTTTGGTATTCAGGATGTCTGGTACAAAACCGGCACCGATACCCTGAATGACGTGTGGCCCTTTGGTGCCACATGACAACATGGGAGAGGCATCGGGTTCTACGGCGATAATTTGGACATCCGGTTTGCGTGCTTTTAACACTTCACCCACGCCGGTAATCGTGCCGCCCGTACCAATACCGGCGACTAAAATATCAATCTTGCCGTCAGTGTCGCGCCAAATTTCTTCTGCGGTGGTGTTGCGATGAATCTCTGGATTGGCGAGATTTTTGAATTGCTGTGGCAAAAAATAACGTGAATCGGACGCGGCTAATTCTTCTGCTTTTTTAATCGCACCGGGCATGCCTTCTGCACCAGGTGTCAAAATCAATTCCGCACCATAAGCACGCAACAACATGCGGCGTTCTTTGCTCATGGTTTCTGGCATCACCAACACGCAACGATAACCACGTGCCGCGCACACCATGGCTAGCGCAATACCAGTATTACCGCTGGTGGGTTCTACGATAATCGTGTCGGCTTTGATCAAACCGGCGCGCTCCGCCGCTTCTATCATGGCGGCGCCTATCCGGTCTTTTACGCTGTGAGCTGGGTTATAAAACTCCAGCTTGGCGACTAGCTAAGCGGTTAATACGCACCAAAGGTGTATTACCTATCAATTGAACAACATCTTGAGCAATTTTCATAATCATCCTTCACGTTGAGAAAACAAAAGAGCAATAAAAAACAAGACTGCAACCATCACAATTTATAACTATGATCCCCACGCGCAAATTCGGGTGGTAACTCGACATCCAAACCCAGCACCAGCACCTTGAATAACTCACCCATTTCAGCAGGCGATACCAGTTTCTGCACGGCTTTCGCTTGTGGCAAATACCGCAGCGAATCCGTCACCGGCGTGCGCATTAATAAATCACCGATGCCAGCATGAATCAAAAACGCCGCTTGCCCCATATACGCCAACACATCCAGGCCGCCCATGAGCGCTGTACGCGCCATCGCGCTGAAATCCACGTGCGCTGTCACGTCCTGCAAACCAGGTAAATAAAATGGATCAGCATGCGCATGGTGGCGGTAATGACACATCAACGTTCCTTGCGAGCGCTGAGCTAAATAGTATTCATGCGCTGGAAAGCCATAATCGATCAAAATCGCCGCGCCACCGCTACCACTATCACTTTGCGTTCGCCCAGCTTGCAGCATGGCGGCCAAAGTATGGATAAAACCGCACGCCAGCGGATGGACTTCCGTCAAATAACCGACTGGCAAATCCTCTGCATCCAGGATTTGTTGCCCGATTTGCTGTAACAACTCAGGAGTGCATTCACGCTGAGCAAACACAAAGCCACGTTCTTCCGACCACGCCACGCCTTGCTCACACCAGGTATTTTCACTT
The DNA here is from genome assembly GCA_964568305.1 of uncultured Burkholderiaceae bacterium. GTDB lineage: Bacteria > Pseudomonadota > Gammaproteobacteria > Burkholderiales > Burkholderiaceae_D > JAGKXB01. The sequence continues at coordinate 2,317 of CAZMPS010000001.1, read as the reverse complement.
TGCTTGCAGACCAAATGAACCGGCATCGCATCCAGCACTTCATTCGCCAATACCACGCCAGAAAATGCAGCGGGTAAGGCATCTAACCAACAGACTTGAGGAAAGTCACGCAGCTTTTCTTGCTGGCGCGCACGCAATTCGCCAGACAATTCAACAATCGCATAACGCGTCACCGGCACATTCATGGCCGCCAATTCAGTCAACACGTCATACGCCAATTGACCGGTGCCAGCGCCAAACTCCAGCAATTGCGGCGTGCTTTGCGCCATCAACTTAGCCGCCACCTGCGCCAGCGTCGCACCAAACAAGGGCGTCATTTCTGGTGCGGTTGTAAAATCCCCCTGTTCGCCTAATTTCTTTGCACCGCCACTGTAATAACCCAACTTTGGCGTATACAACAGCCACTCCATAAAGCGCGCAAACGAAACCCACCCATCATGAGATTCAATTTCACGGCTGATATGTAAAGTAAGCGCATCCGACGCAGCGCGTGCCTGTTCACTCGGTTCGGGTAGTATCATGTCGGCCTGAAATCTTTCGCATTAAAAGGAATACACAAATGGATGTTGATGTCTCTGAGCAACGTACAGAACAATGTAGTGCACAATTAAGTAAGCAGGCTGAAAAAGTGCAGTACGAAAACAACAAGTTACATAAACGCTTATGTCGCCAGGTCGGTCAGGCCATCCAGGATTTTGACATGATCAAAGAGGGCGACAAGGTCATGGTTTGTTTGTCTGGCGGCAAAGATAGCTATACCTTGCTGGATATTTTGCTCACGCTACGCGCACGGGCGCCGATTCATTTTGATATTGTCGCCGTCAATCTGGATCAAAAACAGCCCAACTTTCCGGCCGACATTCTACCCGCATATTTGACCAAACTCGGTGTGCCTTTTCACATTGAAAATCAAGATACCTACAGCATCGTCAAGCGTGTCATTCCTGAAGGTAAAACCACTTGCTCACTCTGTTCACGCTTGCGGCGCGGTATTTTGTATCGCGTGGCCAATGAGCTCGGGGCAACCAAAATTGCACTAGGCCACCACCGAGACGACATTCTGGAAACCTTTTTCCTGAATATGTTCTTCGGAGGCAAACTCAAAGGTATGCCAGCCAAATTGCAATCGGATGACGGACAACATATCGTGATTCGCCCCATGGCGTATGTAAAAGAAAAAGATTCAGAGCGTTATGCGCAGGTCAAGCAATTTCCCATCATTCCTTGCGATTTATGCGGTTCGCAAGAGAATCTGCAGCGCAAACAAATCAAACAATTGATGCGCGATTGGGAAAAACAATTTCCAGGACGAGTGGAAAGCATTTTTTCTTCTTTATCCACTGTTGTACCTTCGCATTTAATGGATCGCAATCAGTTCAATTTTGCCAATTTAGAGGCAAACGGCATTCCCAATGCGCAAGGTGATATTGCATTTGATGACGAACCATGCTCCAGCAATTCCAGCAATTTGGGGGATTCCAAAGTGATCTCATTACAAACGGCACAAGATGCGCAAGATGATTTTCAAGCGGTTTCTGTAATGTAATATACTGCTTACTTTTTTGGCGCTACTGCTTCTGTTTAAGCGTTTTAGTGCCAAATTAGGCTCAAATTAGATTCAAATCAGGTTTAACAGGCTTTCAAAGCCTCTATTTTTATTTTCTCTATGTCATCCAGTTCAAATCGCAAACCCATCGAAATCAAAATATCCACGGTTGTTGCTATTTCGGCGATTCTTCATTCATCCAACCCAGTGCAATGGGAAGCGTCATTAAAAAAAATGACGGGCGGCATGTCGGATTTTTTTGATCATGAATTTGCCGTGATTGATCTTGGCGCACTGGATCTGCACACAGTGACAGAAATAGAAGCCGTCAATGCTATAGACTGGCCAACGCTGATTACGTTGTTCAAAGCACATCAGTTAAACCCCGTCGCAGTACGCAACGCGCCAGCATGCATGCATGACAGCATTTTGGCAAATGGGTTAAGCCTTGACACCACAGCAACCGCCTACACCGATCAAGATCAAAGCAGCGATGTTGAAGACGAACCCGCGACTAAAGTAAGGACGACAGAAACCGCTTCAGAAACTGCGCAACAAGAAAACACGACAGCTAACACAACCATGCTCAAAGAAGTCGCACCAGGCACGATGATTATTGATACGCCCGTACGTGCTGGCCAACGTATTTATGCGCGTGGTGCAGATTTGATTGTTACCGCAGCGGTCAATAACGGGGCAGAAGTCATCGCCGATGGCAGTATTCATGTGTACGCACCCTTGCGTGGGCGTGCTTTGGCTGGTGCCAGTGGC